>JBBTDR010000385.1:0-1463 GCA_038042665.1 Nitrospinota bacterium | reverse complement strand
GCGGGCGGGCGGCCTATCCCTCCACGGTCCTCATGACCGCCTTGCCCGCGCGCGCGGCGGGGGTGGACGAGGTCATCCTCTGCACCCCGTCGGGGAAGGACGGAAACCTGTCCGGGGGCGTCCTCGCGGCCGCCCTCCTCGCGGGGGTGGACCGCGTCTTCCGGGCGGGGGGCGCCCAGGCCATCGCGGCGATGGCCTACGGCACCGCCACCATCCCCAAGGTGGACAAGATCGCCGGGCCGGGGAACGTCTATGTCTCCGCCGCCAAGCGCCTGGTGCGCGGGGAGGTGGAGGTGGACAAGGACGCGGGCCCGAGCGAGGTGGTCGTCCTCCTCGACGAGCCGCGCTGGGCCGCCTGGGCCGCCGCCGACCTCCTCGCCCAGGCCGAGCACGATCCCGGGGCGATGGCCGTCGGGGTGGCGGTGGGCCGCGCCTGCGCCGATGCCCTCGCCGCCGAGGCCGAGGCCCAGCTCGCCTCCGCCCAGCGGCGGGAGGTGATCGCCCAGGCGCTCGCGCGGCGCGGGGCCATCGTCGAGGCCCGCACCCGGGAGGAGGCCCTGGAGGTGGCCGAGTCCCTCGCGCCCGAGCACCTGGAGATTTTTTGGGAGAACGCCGAGGAGTGGGGCCTCAAGGTCCGCAACGCCGGGGCGGTCTTCTGCGGGCCCTGGAGCCCGGTGCCGCTCGGCGACTACATCGCCGGGCCGAACCACGTGCTCCCGACGGGAGGCTCCGCCCGCTGGGCCTCCCCCCTGGGGGTGCTCGATTTCATGAAATGGTCGAGCCAGGTGGCGCTGAGCCCCGAGGCGGCGGCGCGGCTGGCGGGCCCGGCCTCCGTCCTCGCCGACCTCGAGGGGCTCCCGGCCCACGCCCGGGCCCTGCGGCTGCGGCTGGGCTCTCCTGGCACCCGGGCGGGCGATGGCCGATAATGGCGCGCGGGCCCGGCGCCGCCGCGCCCGGAGCCGGTGAAGAGGAGGCGATGCGTTGACGGCGAAGGGAGCGTCCCGGAGGGCCGAGGTGCGCCGCAAGACTTCCGAGACCGACCTCACCCTGGCGGTCGACCTCGACGGGTCGGGCCGGAGCGAGGTGAAGACCGGAGTCGGGTTCTTCGACCACATGCTGGCCCAGATCGCCCGCCACGGGCTGCTGGACCTCACCGTCCGGGGCAAGGGCGACCTCCAGGTGGACGCCCACCACACCGTGGAGGACGTCGGGATCGTCTTCGGCCAGGCGCTCGCGAAGGCCCTGGGGGACCGCTCGGGCATCGTGCGCTACGCCGACGTGCGCCTGCCCATGATGGACGCCCTGGCCGCCGTGGCGGTGGACGCCGGGGGGCGGGGCAACCTCGTCTTCCGGGGGCGCTTCCCGGAGCCGCGGGTGGGGGAGTTCGACACCGCCCTGGTGCGGGAGTTCTTCTGGTCGGTGGCCGACCGCGGCGGGCTGGACCTCCACATGGAGGTCCTCTA
>JBBTDR010000384.1:0-2224 GCA_038042665.1 Nitrospinota bacterium | reverse complement strand
AGCGAGGAATCTTCGTGTCATGCCACCCGCGAAGATTCCTCGGTCGCTGCGCTCCCTCGGAATGACATGGGCGGGATGGGCGTAAGGCCATCCCGCCCATGCGGATGGACATGAACGGTTCGCCTAGGGGCGGTTCGCGAACCGCCCCTACAGGTTTTTGCGAAGGAGAGATCCCGTGCGCGCGTTCCAGGAGATCCGCTACGAGGAGGAGGCCGGCCTCGCCACCGTCACCCTCAACCGGCCCGAGCGCCTGAACGCCCTGGGCATGAACATGGCCGAGGAGATCGTGGCGCTCGCCCAGGCGCTCGCCGGGGAGGCGGGGGTGCGCGCCGTCCTCCTCACGGGCGGGGGCCGCGCCTTCTCGACCGGGCGCGACCTCAAGGAGAGCGCCACCCACACCCGGGAGCAGGCCGACCGCTACCAGCTCCTCGGCATGGAGGCCGTCACCCTGTGGGAGCGGCTCCCCATGCCCACGGTCGCCGCCATCAACGGCCCCTGCTTCGGCTTCGGGATGGAGATCGCCCTCGCCTGCGACATCCGCCTGGCCGCCGAGGAGGCCACCCTGTGCTTCCCCGAGTGCGCCCTCGGCATCTTCCCCGGCGCGGGGGGCACGGTGCGGCTCCCCCGGGCCATCCCCCCGGGGCTGGCGAAGGAGCTCATCTTCACCGCCAAGCGCTTCGACGGGAGGGAGGCCGAGCGCATCGGCTTCGTGAACCGCGCCTATCCCGCCGGGCAGCTCGTGGAGGCGGCCCGCGCCCTGGCCGGCCAGATCCGGGACAACGGCCCCCTCGGGGTGCGGGCGGCGAAGCGGGTCATCCAGCACGCCGCCGAGATGGCCCTGCCCCAGGCCATCGAGTTCTCGAACGCCCACCGGCTGCCCCTCAACCACACCCGGGACTTCGCCGAGGCCCTCGCCGCCTTCCGCGAGAAGCGCAAGCCCGTGTTCCGGGGGGAGTAGGGGCGGCCGGCCGACCGCCCCGGCGGTCGCGGCGCGGTAGGGGGCGCCTTGCCCGCGCGGGCGGGCGTTTACTATCATCCACCCATTGCCAGGTTGCCCCGAAGGCGGGAGGAAGGCGTGTCATGGCGGCACATGCGAAGTGGCTCGCCCGCCTGCGGCGGGAGTTCTCCGTCCGCGCCACCGGCCGCGGCGTCGCCGAAATCCGGATGCACCGCCAGGCGGGCGGGAAGCGGCTCGCGGCGGAGGGCGGGGACAACCCCGCCCTGGCCCGGAGGGCGCGGGCCCAGATCGCCGAGTACCTCGGGGGGCGCCGGACCTCCTTCGGCCTGCCGCTCGACCTCTCCGGCCTCACCCCCTTCGTGCGCGACGCCCTGCGCGCGGCCGCGCGCATCCCCTACGGCGAGACGCGCTCCTACGCCTGGGTGGCGAGGGAGGCCGGCCGCCCCCGGGCTTTCCGGGCGGTGGGCCAGGCCATGCACCGCAACCCCGTCCCCCTCGTCGTGCCCTGACACCGCGTCATCGCGAGCTCGGGCGAGCTCGGCGGCTTCGGCGGCGGCCTCCCGCTCAAGCGGGCCCTCCTCGCGCTGGAGCAGGAGCGCAAGAAGAAAGGGGATGCCTCGTGACCTCGGACCAGGCCGCGCACCGCGTCTCCTGCGGCTCCCAAGTCCCCTGCGTGGGCCTCCACGTCCGCGGCGCCGGCATCGGGAAGATGCAAAGGCGGGCGTACAACGAGAGGACGGGAGAGGCGAAGGCGTTCGTGAGCGGGTGGGGGTAGGGGGGATAAATGGAAGAAAAAGGCGCCACCGCGCACATCCCAGTGATTTGCATAGATCCTGCCTCTGGTCCGGCGTTCCAAGTTTTCAATCGAAATGACTGGGAAGGGGATAGCCGGGGGGTCATCCAATCCTGCGCTACCGAACTCTCGGTGCTCCGGCATGGGTCTGCCCGAATCGAGAGTTTGTGTGCTTCTGCGATGGCATGTTGTCGGCCGCACTTCGAGAGACTGGGGCGTCAATGGGACGCTTCGCCCTGGCCGCTTGATAGAATGATTTATTTTGCAGAGATACCGGAGATGCATATTTTGATCGAAGCATTTTTTTCTGGTGTTAAAAGCTTGCTTGATCTGACAGTCCAGCTTTTGTTTACCGAACGTGTTGTTAGTCTGAAGATCGATGGATTTCATAGAGACAAGGACAAATATGGCGGGAGGGTGTTATTAATCCGAGCACAAAATGTTTGACATTTTGATGTTTTTCGTTTATGCTT
>JBBTDR010000383.1:0-5845 GCA_038042665.1 Nitrospinota bacterium | reverse complement strand
CCACCCGTCCGAGACGGAGCAGCCCCCTGAGCGCCAGGCACGCCGGATTTCCTCGGCCAATCCTTCCATCCCCTCACCTCTTAAATAGGGGGATATCGGCCCCCCCTCCCGGGCACAGGTCATACCACGGGGGGTCGGACTCGTGTCAAGGCCGGAAAAATCCAAGTTTCCCGGGCAGGGGGTTTTCGCTTTATTGACGCCTATTTTCCCAGGGCAGGGTGGACTGGCTGCGAAGTCGTACTGGGTGGTTCCCTGGGCGGCTGCCCGGCGAAGAAAAGACACCCGCGCGGCTCAAGCTCCCCTTCCCACCGAGAGGGAGGTGGGGGTGATCTGTAGGGGCGGTTCGCGAACCGCCCCTACGGCACGGCAGCGCGCCTCCCCCACCCCCACCCTTTTCCACTGTGGCCAGACTCGCCGCGGCCCGGAGGAGGAGGGAGAGCGGCCCTGGCAGCCGCGGCGTGGCCAGCGTGTTTGGGTTCTACGCCTAGCGTTGGACGCCGTTGCCCGAAAGATTGAGGGAGCGGAGCTGCCCCTTGGCCCTCTCGGTGAGGGCGTGGCCGGGATACTTCTCGATGAGTTTTTCGAACTCCAGGGCGGCCTGGCGGGGGTTTTTCAGGCGGAGGTAGGCCATCCCCCGCATGTAGAGGGCGTCCGGCACTTTCTGGCTCGTGGGGTGCTGCCGGAGGACTTTCTCGAAGGCCTCCAGGGCGGGGCTGTATTCGGTCAGGTCATAGTGGCTCTCCCCGACCCAGTACTGCGCGTTCGCGGCCAGGGCGCTCCGGGGAAACTTCTGGAGGAATTCCTGAAAGAGGGCGATGGCCTCCCGGCTCTTCCTCTCCCGGACGGCCCGGTAGGCCACGTTGTACGCCTGCTCCGGGGAGAGGGAAGCGAGGGGGCTGCCGGAGGGGCCCGGAGCGGCCACCGCCGGGGGCGGCGCGGGCGAGGGAGCCGGGGCCGATGGAGCGGGCCTTGCGGCGAGGAGGTCCCTCCGCAGGCGCTCCACCTGCTCCTCCAGGCGGGTCTGCCGGCCCTGGAGCTCGCGGACCACGTTCCCGAGGTTCCTCGTCAGGTCGCCGAGCTGGGAGACTTGGACCTCGAGGCGTGCGTTCCGCTCCTGCGCGGCCACCACCTGGCGGCGCAGCAAGTTCGGGCTCTCCTCGGCCGAGGGAGGGGCCGCGGCTTCCTGCGGGCTTCCCTGGAGGAGGGTGCCGCAGCCCGCCGCGGCGCCAAGCAGAAGAAGGATGAGAAGGCTCCGCCGCAGCATGGGACCGCTCCTCATGGGGTGGCCGGGGAGAGCCTACGTGCGCGGGGGCGGGGGTGTCAACCGGAAGGCGAGACGGGGATGACCTCGAAGCCCTCCAGGTGCAGCTCGGGGTCGGCCTTGATGACGAGCTGGACGCCGAGGCGCTTCTCCACCTCCTCGACGTGCCGCCGCTCGTCCTCCATGAGGCGGCTCCCCACGTCCGGGTGGACGTTCAGCAGGAACTTCTGGCTCTTGCGGTGGGTGCGCCGGGTGCGGCTCACCTCGCGCAGGGCCTCGTAGCCGACGGTCGCCGGGGACTTCACCCGCCCGCGCCCCTCGCAGTAGGGGCAGGGGGCGCACAGGATGCGCTGGAGGCTGTCCCGCACCCGCTTGCGGGTCATCTCGACGAGGCCGAGGTCGCTGATCTTGAGGATGTTGGTGCGGGAGCGGTCCTTGCGGAGCTCCTCCTTGAAGGCGGTGAAGACCTTCTCCTTGCTCTCCTCGCGCTCCATGTCGATGAAGTCCACGATGATGATGCCGCCCAGGTTCCGGAGGCGGAGCTGGGTGACGATCTCGCGCACGGCCTCCAGGTTGGTCTGGAGGATGGTCTCCTCGGGGTTTCGCTTGCCCACGAAGCGGCCCGTGTTCACGTCGATCGTGGTGAGGGCCTCGGTCTGGTCGATGACGATGTAGCCGCCGCTGCGCAGCCACACCCGCTGGCCCAGGGCTCGCTCGATCTCGAGCTCGATGCCGTAGTGGTCGAAGATGGGCTCGTCGTCCGGGTAATGGGCGAGGCGGGGAAGGAGGTGGGGGTAGTAGTTCTCCAGGAAGGCCCGGCAGCGGGCGTATTCCGTCTCGTCGTCGATGACCATGCGGTCCACCGAGGAGTTGAAGAGGTCCCGCACCGTCCGCTGGATGAGGGTGAGGTTGTAGTGGAGAAGCGAAGGCGCCGCCGCGCGCTCGTTCTCGGCCAGGATGTCCTCCCACAGGGCGTGCAGGAAGCCGATGTTGGCCTCGATGTCCTCCGCGGGCATGCCCTCGCTCGCCGTGCGGACGATGTAGCCCGCGCCCGGCTGGCGGTTCTTGCGCACGAGCTTCCGCAGGCGGCGGCGCTCGGCCTCGTCCTCGATCCGGCGGCTGATGCCGATCTGGTGGATGGTCGGCATATAGACGACGTAGCGGCCGGGCAGGGTGACGTAGCTCGTCAGGCGGGAGCCCTTGGTGCCGAGGGGCTCCTTGCTGACCTGGACGATGACCTCCTGGTTCTCCTTCAGGAGGTCCTGGATGCTCTGGGGCTTGTCGCCCCGGCGGGGGCGGCGCGCCGGCCGGAAGCGGGAGGGGCGGCCATCGTCCTCCCCGTTGGACTCAAAGTCGAGGTCCTCTTCCTCGTCCTCGTCGCCGGCCTCCTCGGCGGCGAGCTTCCGGTAGCTCTCGATGGACTCGATGGTGTCCACGTCGCTCACGTAGAGGAAGCCCGCCTTGTCGAGCCCGATGTCCACGAAGGCGGCCTGCATGCCGGGGAGGACCTTGGTCACCCGGCCCTTGTAGATGTTCCCGACGATGCCCTTCTCGCCCTCGCGCTCGATGTAGATCTCGGTGGCGACGCCGTTCTCGATCAGTGCCACGCGCGTCTGGAAGGGATCGGCGTTGACGATGATCTCAGAGGGCATGGGCGGCGGCGCGGGGGCTTCCCGCTCTCCATCGGACCGCGACCTTGCGCACGCGGGTCCGCAGGCAGTCCTCGGGGGAGAGCCCGAGGCACGAGGCGAGGAGTTCGGCCACCTTGGGGGCGGCGCCTTCGCCGCTCCGGAGGGTGAGGAGGAGGCGCGGCCGCGGCCCCGGGGCCACGGCGAGGCGGGCGATGCTGGGCCGGGCGTCGAACCGGATGGCCTTGCCCTTGCGCTCCCGGGAGATCATCAGCGAGGGCGCGGCGAGGGCGCCCTCGACGGCGCGCTCCAGCCCGGCCCGGCCGGGGGAATGCGCGGGGAGCAGCTCGATCTCGTACATGAAGGCCTCGAGGGCGTTCGCGCAGGAGGGCTCGCCCCCGTCGGGCTCCCAGCCCGCCCGTGGCCGCATCCCCGCGGGGAGGGCGGCCTTGAGGCGGCGGAACACCTCGCCCAGCCGCAGGGGTTCCCCGGTTTCCAGCAGGGGGATGTCCACCACCTCGGCCCGGCTCTCCACTCCGACCGGGAGGGCGGGGGAGAAGACGATCCTGGGGTGCGGGTTGAAGCCCCGGGAGTGTTCCATCCGGTAGCCCGCCCGCTGGACGGCCCGGTTGAAGGTCCGCAGGACTTCCAGGTGGCTCAGGAAGCGCAGGTCCCCCCGCTTCTCGTACAGGAAGCGGAAGCGCCGGACCGGGACGTCCGGCTGCTCGGCGGCGAGGCCGGGGTTGTCCTCGGCCGAGCCCTCGAAGCCCAGGGGCACGGGGCCGTCCTCCCGGGAGGGGCGGCGGGGGTGGCGCCGCTCCTTGTCCCGCTTGACGATGGAGAGCTCCACGGGTTCGGCGGGGGCCAGGTCCGCCCCCAGGGGGAGAGCGGCGGCCGGGGGAGTTTCGCAGGTTCCCGCGGCGGGGGCGCAGCCATTCCGCTCCTCCGCCCCCGGGGAGAGGAGGGGCAGGGGCTTCTCGTAGTGGTATTTGATGCCCTTGTATTTGTCGAGGATGCCGCACTGGCCGCAGGACTCGTAGCGGCAATCCCCCACGGTGATCTCGCGCAGGGAGCGGCGCCACTCGGCGAGTTGGTACTCCTTCGTCACGCCGCAGTCGAGGTGGTCCCAGGGCAGGGGCTCCCCGGCGGGGATCTCCCGGTAGGCGTACCACTCGGGGTCGAGGCCGTGGGCGGCGAAGGCGGCCGTCCACTTGCCGATGTCGAAGAATTCCTTCCACCCGTCGAACTTGCAGCCCAGGTCCACGGCGGTCTCGATGACGCCGGCGAGCCGGCGGTCGCCCTTGGAGAGGACGGCCTCGAGGAAGCTGTGGGCGGGGTCGGACCAGTGGAGCTTGATCCGCCGGTCGGGCACGTGGCGCTTGATGAAGTCGAGCTTCGCCTTGATCTCCTCCTGGCGGTTCTGGGGGAACCATTGGAAGGGGGTGTGGGGCTTGGGGACGAAGGTGGAGAGGCTCGCGTTGATGAAGCGGAAGCGCTCCCCCGTCTCCCGCGAGCGCATCTGGCCGCAGGCCATGAGCATGCCGGCCAGCTGGCGGAGGTCCTCGAAGGTCTCGGTCGGCAGGCCGAGCATGAAGTAGAACTTCACCCCGGGCCAGCCCGCGTCGAGGATGTCCTGGAGGTTGCGCCGCAGGTCGGCCTCGGTGAGCACCTTGTTGATGACGTTGCGCAGGCGCTCGCTCCCCGCCTCGGGCACCAGGGTGAAGCCCGTGCGCCGCACCCGGGCGATCTGGGCGAGGAGGTCCGGGCTCATGGCCCCCACGCGGAGGGAGGGCAGGGAGATGGAGGTCTGCATCGGGGCGAGGCGCTCCATCAGCCGGGGGACGAGGCCCTTCAAGGGCTGGTAGTCGGCGATGCAAAGGGAGGAGAGGCTCAGTTCCTCGTAGCCCGTGTTCTTGAGCGACGCCTCGGCGAGCTCGACGACCTTCCAGGGGTCGCGGTCGCGCACGGGGCGGTAGACCATCCCCGCGTGGCAGAAGCGGCAGCCCCGGGTGCAGCCCCGCTGCACCTCCAGGGGGACGCGGGCGTGCACCACCTGGGTGTAGGGGACGATCGGGGCGGGCGGGTGGAGGGAGAGGTTGAGGTCTTCCAGGCGGCGGGCGAGGACGGGCCGCCGGTGGCCGCTCGCGTGCCGGAAGCCCCGGACGCTGCCCGAGGGCTCGCGCTCGACGAGGTAGCGGCCGGGCACGTAGATGCCCGCGATGCGCTCCAGCCGATCGAGGAGGGCCTCGCGCGGCCCACCCGAGCGGCGCCAAGCCTCGTGGGCCTCCACGATCTCGGGGAACACTTCCTCCCCGTCCCCGAGGGCCACGGCGTCGAAGAAGGGGGCCACGGGCTCGACGTTGAAGACCACGGGCCCGCCCGCGACGACGAGGGGGTCCTCGCGGCGGCGCTGGGCGGCCCGGCGGGGGATGCCCGCCAGGTCGAGGAGGAGGACGACGTTGCTGGCGGCCAGCTCGTAGAGGAGGGAGACGCCGAGGATGTGGAACTCCCGCACCGGGGCGCGGCTCTCCAGGGTGGCCAGGGGGGCGCCCTTCTCCCGGAGGATGCGCTCGAAGTCGCTCCAGGGGAGGAAGACGCGCTCGGCGGCGGTGTCCTCCCGCTGGTTCAGGAGGTGGTAGAGGATGCGAATGCCGTTGTGGGACATCCCGACTTCGTAGGTGTCGGGAAAAGCCAGGGCCACGCGGTTGCGCACCTCGTATGTCGTCCCGTCGCTGGAACGCACGGAGATTCCGCCCATCACCCGGATCGGTCCGCTGACGCCGAGGTGTGGATCCTCGACCAGGCCCAGCGCCCCCTCGCGGGTCTCCGCCATGCCGGTGACGACGTCCTTGGGAATGTCGATGCCCTGGAGAATGCGCTCAAGCGCTCGATCGGCGCGATCGACAAGCTGCTTGTCTGCGGAGCGCTCGAATGTTTGGTACTTGATACCGGCGCC
>JBBTDR010000382.1:0-12430 GCA_038042665.1 Nitrospinota bacterium | reverse complement strand
CTTGCCCGTCACCGTGGTGAACTCCCGGGGGAGGAGGATCTTCCGCTGGATGAAGAACAACAGGATCGTGGCGCTGATCACCACCATCCCGAAGGCGGCCGCCATGTTGAAGTCCGGCGAGTCGCGCTCGATCAAGTTGTAGACGGAGGTGGAGAACACCTCGATCTTGTAGGGCATCCCGAGGGTGGCGGGCACGCTGAAGAGCCCCATGCTCGTGACGAAGGTGAGGCTCAGCCCGAAGAGGATGCCCGGCAGGGTGAGGGGGATGGTCACCCGCAGGGTGGTGCCCACCACCCCCGAGCCCGCGGTGCGGGAGGCCTCCTCGAGGGCGGGGTCCATCTTCCGCAGGGAGCCCACGGTGAAGAGGTACATGTAGGGCGCGTAGAAGAGGCCCATCACCCAGACGATGCCCGTGATGGAGTAGATGTTGAACAGCGTGCCGGCGAGGCCGAGCGCCTTTCCCAGCTGGTTGAGGAGCCCCACCGAGGGCGAGGCCAGGAAGGTCCAGGCGATCGCCCCGATGAGCGGGGAGAGGTAGAAGGGGATGAGGTTCAGCGGCTCGATCGCGCCGGCCGCGAAGGAGTTGGTGCGGGCGGTGATCCAGGCCAGGGTGACGCCGAAGAAGGTGGCCACCGCGCACGTGCCCAGGGAGATGACGACGGTGTTCCAGAGCGAGCGGAGCAGGCGCGGCTCCAGCAGCCGGGCGTAGTTCGAGAGGGTGTAGGCGATCGGCTTCCCCCAGCTGTCCGCCTTCTGGAAGCTTCCGTGGATGAGGGTCAGCAGGGGGTAGAGGATGATGAAGCAGGCGAAGGCGAGCACCCCCGCCATGAGGAAGTGGCCGAGGGTCAGGTTCCTGAGCCGGAGGGCCAGCCAGGGGCCTCCTTTGACCGCCGTGAGGTTCGCCAACCGCGGGCTCCTGGGGCGCCGCGCCGGGGGGCGGCTAGGGGATGCTCTTGTAGTTGTAGAAGATCTCGCTGAACTCCTTCCGCCATGCCGCGATCTCGTTCTCCCCGATCTTGTCCCAGTCCATGGGGATGATCTTGGTCTTCTCGAGCGGGGGCAGGAAGGAGGCGAGCAGGGGCGAGGGCTGGATGCCCTTCATCCCGCTGGTGAAGCCTTGCAGCTCTAGGAATGTCTTGTGTCCATCCGGGCTGTGCACGTAGTCGATCCAGAGCTTCGCTAGGTTCGGATGGGGCGCCTTGGCCAGGATGGCCAGCGGGTAGCCCAGCGTGACCGTGCCCTCGGGCGGGATGACGGACTTGATGTCCACTCCCTTGACGGCCACGTCGTAGGCCTGCCGGATTGAGATCAGGAGGCCGATCCACTTCTCCCCCTGGGTGATCTGGCGCACGATGCCGGCCAGCCGGACCACGAAGATGGGGTCGAGCTTGGCCACCTCCTCGAAATAGGAGCGGGGGAGGAACTTCCGCACACCGCCGTAGAAGTTCACCGTGGTTTCGGACTGCTGGATGTCGGCGATGATGATCTTGCCCTTGTGGGCGGGGTCGAGGACGTCCTGCCAGGTCTTGATGTCCTTCTTTACGTGCTTGGGGTTCCAGACGATCCCGGCCACGATGACGTAGCTGGAGATGTAGTAGCCCGGCGCGGCGAAGGCGCCGGGGGCCTTGCCCGTCACCTCGGGGATGAAATTGGCGTAGTGGGGCGAGTCGTACTTCATGAGCGCGCCCCGCTCGAGCAGCTGCCTGTAGAACGGCGGGGCGCCCACCTGGATGATGTCGTAGGTGTTCCGCCCGCTGGTGATGTCGGCCTTCACGGAGGAGATGACGGCGCCCGAGCTCTTGAGGGTGAAGCTCATCTTGGCGTCCGGCAGGCCGTAGTGCCGCTTGAAGTCCTCGAATATCTTGGCGGCGGGTTCCGGGCGGGTGGTGTTGGTGAGGATCACCAGCTCGCCCTCTTTCTTGGCGCCCTCGATCAGCTTCTCCACCCGCGCGCGCTCCCCGGCGGAGACGCCCTGGAGGGCGGGGGCGGCGGCCAGGGCCGCCGGGGCGAGGGCGATGCTCCAGAGGACTGCCGCGATGCCGATTCGAGTGACCCGCCTGCTGGGCATGGTGCGCGTTCCTCCCGGGCCGCGGCCCTTGGGTTTGAAGTGCGCCGGGGGAGCCATCCCGCCGGGTTACTGCTTGCTTTCGCCGAATATCTCGCGGAACTCCTTCCGCCAGGCGTCGATCTCCTTCTGGCCGATGCGCTCCCAGTCCATGGGGATGACCTTCAGCGTCTCGATCGCGGGGACGAACTCGCGGATCTTGGGGGAGACCTTCAGACCCTTCATCCCGCTCGCGTAGCCCTGGAGCTCGATGAACTGCGGATGCCCCGGGCCGTGGATGTAGTCGATGAACAGCCTGGCCATGTTCGGGTGGGGCGCCTTCGCCAGGATGCCGAAGGGGTAGCCGAGGAGCACCGTCCCCCCGGGGGGGACGACCGCCTTGACCGGGGCGTCCTTGCCCTCGTGCTGGAAGCCCGTGGCGGTGGACATGAGGGCGGCGATCCACTTCTCGCCCGAGGCGAGCTGGCGGAGCATGGTGTTCGAGCGCACGACGAAGATGGGCTCCTGCTTCGCGAGCTGCTCGAAGTAGGAGCGCGGCATCACCTTCCGCATCCCGCCGTAGATGCTGATGATGGTGGCGGACTGGAGCACGTCCGTGATGACGATCTTGCCCTTGTAGGCCGGGTCGAGGATGTCCTCCCAGGTCTTGATGTCCTTCTTCACGTACTTGGTGTTCCAGACGATGCCCGCCACGATCGACATGCCCGAGATGTAGTAGCCCTCCTTCGCCACGGCGCCCGGGGCCTTCCCCGTCACCTCGGGGATGTAGCTGGCGTAGTGGGGCGAGTCGTACTTCATCAGGGCGTTGCCCTTGTGGAGGTCCTGGAAGAAGACCGCCGAGCCGACCTGGACGACGTCGTAGGTGTCCCGGCCCGAGGTGATGTCGGTCTTCACGGCCGCGATCACCGCCCCCGAGCTCTTGGCCGTGAAGCTCAGCTTGGCGTCCGGCAGGCCGTAGTGCTTCTTGAACTCCTCGAAGATCTGCTGGGCGGGCTCGGGGCGGAAGACGTTCGAGATGACCACCACCTCGCCTTCCTTCTTGGCGCCCTCGATCAGCTTGGCCACGCGCTCTTTCGCGGCGCCGGAGAGCCCCTGGAGGGCGGGCGGCTCGGCGGCCGGGGCGGGCGGGGCCGCGGCGAGCCCCCAGGCGAGGGCCAGCGCCCCCGCCCAGCTTGCGAGTCGCAGCATGCTCATACGATGTCCCCCTCTGGCATGCGATGTCTCCCGCTGGGAGACGGGAGTTCCGGATGGGCGGCCCGGGCGGCGCGGCATCGCCCGGGGAAACAGCGGGCCCGGACCCGGGGCCCGGAGGCTCGGGCGGCCGCTCCGGCGATGCTGGCGCGCGCATCCCCCCCGCGCCTCCCGGGACGGCGAGGAGAAGGAGGCGGGGGCCTGCGCACGGCGGCGGTGAATGGGATTCACGGGCTAAGCTCTTTGTCGGCGCCCAACCGCTACTGGATTCGAGGCGATCCTAACCCAAGTGGCGGGAGACTGCACCCGCCGGAAGGGTTCCCGGGCAGGCGCTTCTCCGGAGGGACGGCCGGCCCCGGGGGATTCCGCCCCCCAGTCCCTATTTCGGAGGGCGCCCCGCGCGGCTCTCCCTGCCTTGACAAGGAAACCGCCCCCCGATATAGGAATCTTCCGTTCCGGGCCGGAGTGGCGGAACTGGTAGACGCGCTAGATTCAGGGTCTAGTGGCCTTCGGGTCGTGGAGGTTCAAGTCCTCTCTCCGGCACCATAAGACCGCCGCGGGGGCCGGGATGCCGCTCTTCCGGCCCCTTGCCGTTTGGGCTCCGCCGCCGGGCGGCGCGGCCCCGGGGAGCTCTCAGGGGGGAAGCCGCATGCAGGTCGTCCAGGGCAGGCTCTCGAACGGCATCCGGGTGGTGACGACCGAGCGCACCGACACCCGCGCCGCCGCCTTCCACATCTACTTCGGCTGCGGCGGGCGCCACGAGCGCGACGAGGTGGTGGGCGTCTCCCACGCCCTCGAGCACATGGTCTTCAAGGGCACCCCCACCCGCACCACCCTCGACATCGCCCGCGAGATGGAGGGCAACGGCGCCTCCATCAACGCCAACACCGCCGCCGAGCGCACCTGCTACCACTTCACCTCGCCCGCCGAGGCCTTCCCCAAGGTCCTCGAGGTGTACGCCGACGCGGTGAACAACTGCCTCCTCGACCGCGGCGAGTGGCACCGCGAGCGCAAGGTCATCCTCGAGGAGCTCAAGATGTACCAGGACATGCCGCGCCTCTGGGTGTCGGACATGCTCGAGACCCACATCTTCAACCTCCAGATGGGGGTCATCGGCAGCCGCGAGACCATCAACGCCATCGAGCCCGAGCACATGCGCGAGCTCATCGGGCGCTGGTACAGCCCCGGCAACACCGTGATCTCGGTCGCCGGGGGCGTCACCCACGCCCAGGTGATGGAGCTCGCCGAGCGCCGCTTCGGCGGCCGCCCGGGCAGCCCCGAGCCCGCCCCGGCCCCCGCCCTCCCCCCGGGGAGCCGCAAGCGCCACATCGACCAGGCCCGCCAGACCGACCAGGTGAACCTCGCCATCGGCTTCCGCACCTTCGGGCTCGACCACCCCGACGGCCCCGCCCTGCGCGTCACGTGCAACATCCTGGGCGGCAAGATGAGCAGCCGCCTCTTCACCGAGGTGCGCGAGAAGCGGGGCCTGGCCTACAGCGTGAGCGCCAGCCCCCACCGCTACACCGACACCGGCTTCGTCGAGCTCAAGGCCGGGGTGGCCCTCGAGAAGGCCCGCGAGGCCACCGAGGTCATCCTCGCCGAGGCCGCCCGCCTCAAGAACGAGCCCGTGAGCGATCAAGAGCTCGGCGAGGCCAAGCGCCACCTCCGGGGCAACCTCCAGGTCCACGAGAGCTCCGAATACTTCGCCGGGCGCGGCGGCTCCAACCTCCTCCTCCGCGGCCGGCTCTACCCCGTCGAGGAGGAGCTCGCCGAGATCGACGCCGTCACCTCCGCCGGCGTCCAGCGCGTGGCCTCCGACATCTTCCAGGCCGGGAACCTCACCCTCGCCGTCATCGCCGAGCGCCCCCTGGGCGAGGAGCTCGAGCCCGCCCTCCAGGTGTAGGGGCCGGCCAGGCCCGGCGGAAAATCCCCCGCGGAAACCACAATCCGCGGAATATCCCGCATTGCCCCGGAATACCCCGGAAGCCCCCCCGGGCGGCCCCTGCCCGCCCCCCCCTTGGCTGAGGGCACCCTCCCCCGCCCATTTTTTCCGGCTCGAAACCCGGTGAAAACCGGGGACACCCTGGAAATTGGCATTTTCAAGACCTCCTCGACCTCCCTCCCCCTCCCTGGGCGAAGGACCCGGTCCCCCTTTTCGCCCCCCCCTTAACCAAGGGGGGGTAGGGGGGGTGTTCCTCCCCCCTGGAGAGAGAGTAGGCGGGGGTGGGCGCAGCGCCCCCGGCGGGCCTGCGGTGAGTCCGCCGAACCGAATATAGGGCCGGGGAGGGGAAAGGCCCTTACATCAATTTCCGGCTGGTTCGGGGTGGGAGGAGGCCGCTGGGGGACTCGGGGCGGGTGGAGAGCAACTGCCAACTCCGGACGCATGCGCGATCAGGACGGGCAACAGCAGGTTTTTTCAGTTATTCAATTCTGGGTCCTCGTCTTTGGTGATCAAATTCTTTACATCACCCTTGTCGAGAACCGCCAAGACTTTCCGGTCTTGATAGATCTTGTACTTGTATCTCTCTTCCTCGATATTGGTGACCGTCGAAAATTCATGTTCCTCGCCAGTATGCATTTCGACCTTTACTTTCTTGGTAATACCCACGGAGCCATCTCCTCTTCGCGATTCCTGTTTTTCCACGCCGGGTTCATTCATCAAGACTTCGAGTGGGATTCCGAGGCCTTGGCTGAGCGCACGGATCATCTGTAGGGTCAACCCTCGCTTGCCGTTGAGGATTTCCGAAACCCTGCTTTCGCTTCCGATGTAGGGAACGAGGTCCTTCTGCTTCAGCCCCTGTTCCTCCATCCGGACCAAGATGGCCTCGATCGGGGTGGGCTTCTCGATGGGGAAGTGCTCTTTCTCGTAGTTCTCGACGAGCGTAGCGAGCAGTTCGAGGCGGTCCCCTTCCGGCGTGTTCGGGGCCGGATCAAGAGCGACCAGGCGTTCCACCTCGGCGAGGAAAGCCTTGTGATCCTCTTCCGTCTTGATCAGGCGCGGTTCCATTTTATCTCCCCAATCTTCGCGTATACTCGGCGTGAGTTCCGGCGAATTTCACCGAGACCGTTCCTTGTCCGTAGGCCACCTGGACTTCTAGCCGGTACCGATTTCCTTTGACGTTGAAGACGACCGCGTTGTCCGCCAAGAAACTGGCCGATCTGTAGAGGTTCTTGATGTCTTGGCTCGTCTTCCACTCAGCTGCCTCAACGACGGCTATCCATGTGGCTATCCAGCTCCTCGCATCTGCGTGGTTCTTTGTGAAATCGAGGAGTTGCTGGCGGCCGACAATCTTCATAAGGAGAATATAGCCTGTTCCCAAATTGGGAGCGAGATAAAAGTTCCCAAATTGGGAATTTTATAAGTGAAAATAATTAAAGTTTAGTGACGAAAAAAGGCCGGGGCTCACGCCCCGGCCCTTCTTGTTCTCGTTCCGGCCGTGCGCCCGCTAGTCGCGCGAGCGCCCCAGGAGCTGGGCGAGGTAGATGAACATCATGACGAAGTCGAGGTAGAGCTCCAGGGCCGCCATGACGGAGGCCTGGCGGCCGATCTCGTTGCCGGTGTCCTGGGTGAGGGCGTAGTCCTTCATCTTCTGGGTGTCCCAGGCGGCGAGGCCCGCGAAGATGAGCACCCCCAGGACGCTGATGGCGAACTGGATGCCCGGGCTCTGGAGGAAGATGTTCACCACCCCGGCGATGAGGAGCCCGACGACCCCCACCATGCAGAAGCTGCCCAGGGACGAGAGCTCGCGCTTGGTGAAGAAGGCGAAGAGGGTGAGCCCCCCGAAGGCCCCCGCCGTGACGAAGAAGGCCTGGGTCACCGATTCGTCCGTGTAGCGGAGCAGGAGGGTGGAGACCGTCACCCCCAGCGAGGCGCTGTAGAGGAGGAAGAGCGCCCCTCCCACCGCGGCCCCCTGGCTGCGCATGACGGGCCGGATGGCGAGGACGAGCCCCAGCTGGACCCCTATGACCAGCAGGATCCCGAGGGGGTTGCCGAGGATGAGGCGGACGGTGGCGGGGCTGGAGGCCAGGTAGTAGGCCGCCACGCCGGTGACGACGAGGCCGGCCGTCATCCAGCCGTAGACGCGCTGCATGAAGGCGGCGGCGCCGGCGGCGAGCACCCTCTGGCCGGTGGCCTGGGCGAACTGTTGCGAGCGCATGGATGCGTTCCTCCTTCGATAGCGGGCGTTCGGTGTCGTCCGGGGATGGGGCGGCATCCGCCCGGGGGTGACTCCTGATTGTACCCCAGGGCGCGGGGGGACGCGAGGGGGTGTCAAAAAGCCTCGCGGGGCCGCTGTTTTCGGATTCCCCGCTCCGGTCTGGGGCCCCTTCTTTCCTTGTCGGCGGGAGGGGGAAGCCTGTAGATTGGGGGCCCGCGGGAGATGGGTCTTGGGGCGGGTCCTGGGAGGAGCGCGGGTTTGCGCCAGCCGATCCTTCTCGTCGTCTCCTCGGCGGGCCGGGCTGCTTCCTCCCCGGCCGGGGGAGCGCCTGGAGCCTCCGCCGGCCGAGCCCCTCTGGGACGTGGGCGCCGGGGAGGGCCCCGGGCCCTCCCTCGGGACGCACGGGGGGGAGGCTCGTAAGAGACCGCGCGCCGTGATATCCGTGTCCGCCCGCCGCTTTCATGCGCAAGGGAGCCGAGACCGATGGCCCAGCCGAAGGTGATCCTCCAGCTCTACCCCATGCTGCCCGCCAAGGACCGCGCCGAGCGCGAGCGCAGGCGCCCCCTGGCGCGGGACACGGAGCTCTACCACCGGGTGCTCCACGACTGGCTCGACATCGTGAAGGCGGCGGACGCCCTGGGGGTGTGGGGCATCAGCACCATCGAGCACCACCTCCACTCCGAGGGCTACGAGGTGGGGCCCAACCCGGGCGTGCTCAACGCCTGGTGGGCCGCCCACGTGAAGCGCGCCCGCATCGGGGCGCTGGGCTACGTCATGGCGGCCCAGGACCCCATCCGGGTGGCCGAGGAGACGGCCATCCTCGACCACATCACCAAGGGCAGGTTCTTCTGCGGGGTGGCGCGGGGGTACCAGTCGCGCTGGACGAACATCCTGGGCCAGTTCACCGAGTCGGTGGCCGCCGTCTCCTCGGACCTGGGCGGGAAGGACGACGTGCGCAACCGCGAGATCTTCGAGGAGCGCATGGGGATGCTCCTCAAGTGCTGGACCGAGGACGCGGTGGAGGTGAAGGGGAGCTACTACCAGATCCCCTACCCCCACGGGACCGGGGTGAAGGGCTACCCCGCCTGGCGGAGCGCCCGGGACGCGGGGGCCCCGGGCGAGATCGGCGCGGACGGCAGCGTGCGCCGGATCAGCGTCGTCCCCAAGCCCTACCAGAAGCCCTACCCCCCCGTCTTCCAGGCGGTGAGCGCGAGCGCGGACTCCATCAAGTTCGCCGCCCGGCACGGCTTCCGGCCCGTCTACTTCACCAAGCTGGAGAAGATGGAGGAGTTCTCCCGCCTCTACGTGAGGGAGGCGAACCAGGCGGGCCTCCCCTTCCGGCACGGGGAGCGGCAGGTGGTGTGCCGCTGGATCCACGTGGCGGAGTCGGAGAAGGAGTACAACGAGAAGCTGCGCCGCTACGACCTGGACATCTACCAGAACTTCTACGTCCCCTTCTTCCCCCAGTTCCCGAGCGAGACCGCGGGCCTCGACTGGATCCAGAACATCAAGGACAGCGGCATCTTCCTGGGCGGCACCCTGGAGCGGCTCACCGAGGACTGGGTCAAGACCTACGCGCGCGTCCCCGCCGAGTACATCACCCTCATCTGGCACTACGCCCAGTGTCCCAAGGAGGAGGTCATCCGCGAGCTCGAGGTGTTCATGAAGAAGGTGCTGCCCCACCTCGAGGCCCCCGAGCCCTCGGATGTGACGGCGGGCGGGGTGGGGTAGGGGAGGGGTCCCAGGAATACCTTGAAGGAGAAATCGGCCCAAGGTGTCATTCCGAACCCTTCGCGGAGTTTATCCTGAGCGAAGCGAAGGACTCAGGGCAGGCTCCGCGCAGCGTAGTGAGGAATCTACGGGCGTGGCCACCCTCGAAGATTCCTCGCTGGCGCTCGGAATGACAACCTTTGGCTTCCGAATGCTGTTTCCGCGACGCGAGGAGGGGAGGCCATGAAGAAAGGGCTTCGGCGGGCCATCGGGGGGCTGGGGCTCGCGTGGGCGCTGGCCGCGCTCGCTCCCCCGGCGGCCCCCGCCCAGGAGAACCCGCACGGGACGGCGATCATCTTTTACGACCACGTCGGCCACGGCAAGGAGCGCCACCCCGTGGCGGCGGTCTTCGACCCCTCGGACGACGCCCCCTCCGTCAAGGTGATCGAGAGCATCTTCGAGGCGACCGGGGAGGGGGAGGCGAGGCTCCTGGCCCCGGGGCTCGCCGCCGAGCGGCGGGGGATGACCCTGGCCATCTTCCGCCGGGTCTACGGCGCCTTCCACCTGGAGATCAAGGCGGAGAACCCTTCGACCGCCTACTCCACCGAGACCCTCTCCATCGAGACCGAGGGGGGCGCGAAGGCCGGGTTCGTGTACTTCCTCCGGATCAAGCAGCAGGACACCGGCGCCCAGTTCGACACCGCCCGCCCCGGGGGGACGAGGTTCCTGGGCGGCAAGGGCGCCAAGGTCGAGAAGCCCTCCGAGATGGACAGCACCGGAGGCGGCGGGGGCGGCGGCGGCGGCGGCTACTAATGACTCGCCGCCCCCTGCTGAAGACCCCCGGGTTCAGCAAAGTGACGGTCGGGGGTGGGGTAGGGAGCACATCAGGAGCATCGGGTAGGGGCGTACGGCCGTACGCCCCTACGGAACCAGAAAAGATGTCATTCCGAGGGAGCCCTTCGCGGAGCCTGCCCTGAGCGTAGCGAAGGACTCAGGACAGGCGCAGCGACCGAGGAAGCTGCTTCTGCCTTTCGATGTCATGCTGAGTGAAGCGAAGCATCCCGGTTTGCTCTGTTGATAGCCACACCGAGATTCTTCTCTCCCTTCGGTCGCTCAGAATGACAATCTTCTCGCGGAGCCTGCCCTGAGCAACGCGAAGGGCTCAGCATGACAGCCAGAGGCCGTCCAGCTTCCCTGCGAACTTGCCAGGCACCACACCAGGAGGAAAAGCGCCGTGTCCGCCAAGGCCGACTGGTACTACCACCGCCCGGGCTGAGCCACCTGCGGAAAGTCGCAGGGGTTCCTTGCGGAGAAGGGGATCGAGCCAGCCTCCCAGGCCGACGCCCGGAAGCGGCGCTTCGGGGAGAAGGATGCCCTCGCCCTCCTCGATGGCGTGGACACGCTCTACGCCGCCAAAGGCAAGAAGGCCGTCCGCCTCGACCTCAAGAAGGACAAGCCCGCCAAGGCCGACCTCCTCGCCCTCCTCCTCGGGCCCAGCGGCAACCTCCGCGCCCCCGCCCTCCGGAAGGGCCGGACCTTGATCGTGGGGTTTGACGAGGCGGCGTACAAGAAGGTGTTCGGGTAGGTCATTTATAATCAACGACGTAATAGAATTTCGGGAAAAATTTTCGCCGACCCGTTGACAGTCAATGAAAATTGACCTATAGTTAGTGTTGGTCAGGGCGATTCGTCCCTGCAATGCTCTTTGAGATTCCTTCGGGGTTCGGGGACCCATTTGTTTTCCCCACCACCTTCCCGGGCGAGGGTTTGTGTACCTCGCTCGTCCTTGAAGGAGGCGCGCGAGCGCCCCATCCGGCGTCAACAGACCCCATAGCGTCGGGTTCTGCTAGCCAGCGGCGTGCTGGCGGACCGGTTGGTCCCAGGTCACGGGCCAGGATAGATGGCTTGGAATGGGCTGGCTTGGTTTTCTCAGGTCGGAGTTGACCTGACTTGACCTGAGGTGCTGCTTCCAGCGGCACTAGGGAACGAGGAGAGTCACGGGGCGACTCTCCGCTCTCTCCCGTTGAGGGAGAAATCGAAGAGCAAAGAAGGGAGGTGAGGAAACATCGTGTTTGGGGCCCCTGCATTAACGATCCATTTGGAGGTTGATATGGATACTCCGAAGGACAAATTGGAGAGAACCATCAAGGAACTGATCAAGGCCGTGAAACGGTTGGTCAGTCTTCATGATGGGAAATCTCTCCGAGCGGGGACTTTGAAAATGCCCCTGCGAGAACTCTCCCATATCGAAGGGCGACTCAAAAAGAAGAGTTCACGACGAACTCTCTCTTACGAGACGCTCAAGGCCATGGGAAGAGAAGTTGTAAAAACCGCAGACGGCGTTTTCAAGTTCCTCGTTTCCTACCTATTTCTTTGCCCCACAGGCTTTTTCTGGAGGCAAAGCGAAGTTGAGTGAGTCACGATGACGATTGGACAAACTCTTAAGTTGTTGCGAACTGCTGCTAATTTGAAGCAATCTAAGCTCGCCCAAATGTTAGGCGTGACTCCAAATTACATTTCTTTGATCGAGAATGATCGCCGTGAACCGAGTCTTTCTTTTCTGAAAAAGTTTGCTGACTGCCTTGATGCTCCTCTCGGGTATTTTTTGTGGGTTGCTCTAAATAAGGAGGGTGGTTCACAGGTTGAGGAAGTGAAGGACAGAATGAATGACCTCCTTTCCCTTCTGATGAATCGTCACCACGATGGGCACACGGCCACCCAGGAAGCGTAGTCGCAAGCAGCGTTTTGAATTGCAAACCCTTGCCGATCTTTCCCGCCACCTTCAGGTAAATTCCGAGCTTCTTCTTGAGCTTTTTGCGGAATTGTTTGGTCCAGATGGGGGGAGCTCTCTCTATCGTACTGCGCCAAGAATGAAAGAATCGGGTGGTGTCCGATGGCTCGATAAGCCGCGCAAGAAATTGAAAGATGTTCAAAGAATTATCAACGACAGATTGTTGCAGCGAATCACAGTTCATCAAAGCGCCAAAGGTGCTGTTCGGGGGCGCACTCTTATGGACAATGTGAGGCCACATGTCGGGAAACCGATGGTGGCCAAATTTGACATGAAAGACTTTTTCCCAAGTATTTCCAGCGGCCGAGTTTATGATTTTTTTGTTCAAATTGGTTGTTCGCCTGATGTGGCTCGATTGTTGGCTAGGTTGACCACATACAAGGGGAGGATACCGCAGGGTACACCCACTAGCCCGATGTTGGCTGTGTTGGTCGCTGGGTATGGGAAGAAAGGATCATACAACGGAGTCAATCCCATCTTTAGTTGAATTTGAGGCGGCGCCGTCCCGTGGCATGT
>JBBTDR010000381.1:0-3152 GCA_038042665.1 Nitrospinota bacterium | reverse complement strand
GCGGATGCCAGAGCCGCTCCCCCGCCCCGCCGGGCATCCGCCCCGCGGGCAACCTGGTGAGACTTCGCACCTGACCCGCCTCCCTCACAACAAATTCTGCGGGTCCACGTCCACGACGAGCTGGACCGAGCGCAGGCTCTTCTCCTGATTGAAGGCCCCCATGAGGGCGCGGACCGCCTCGCCCAGCTGCTGGGAGGCGCGGGCCTTGAGGATCATGTGCCGCCGCCAGACCCCGCGCACCCGCTCGAGGGGGGCAGGTGCCGGCCCGAGGTACTCCACCGCGCCCCCCTTCCCGGCGGGCCGGGCGCCCTGCTTCTCCAGGAAGCGGCGGCTCCATTCTCCCGCCTGGACGGCCGCCTCCTCCCGCCTGGCCTCGAAGCGCAGCCGGGCGAGGCGCCGGAAGGGCGGGTAGCCCGCCCGCTCCCGGATCGCGATCTCCTTCGCGTAGAAGGATGCATAATCATGCGTCTGGGCGCAGGCGACGGCGTAGTGCCCGGGCCGGAAGGTCTGGATGACCGCCTCCCCGGCCAGCTCCGCCCGCCCGGCCCGGCCCGCCACCTGGGTGAGGAGCTGGAAGGTGCGCTCCGAGGCCCGGAAGTCGGGCAGGTGGAGCCCCACGTCCGCCAGCACCACCCCCACGAGAGTCAGCTTGGGGAAGTCGTGCCCCTTGGCCACCATCTGGGTGCCGATGAGGAGGTCCGCCTCCCCCCGCCGCACCGAGGCCAGCACCCGGTCGTAGTCCCCGGCCCGCCGCACCGTGTCCCGGTCCATCCGCACCAGGCGCGCCCCCGGGAAGCGCACCCGCGCCGCCTCCTCCACCCGCTCCGTGCCCAGCCCGAAGTAGCCCACCCGCTCGCTCCCGCAGGCGGGGCAGCGCTCGGGCGGCCGGGCGTCGGCGTCGCAGAGGTGGCAGCGCAGCCGCCCTCCCCCTTCCCGGTGGAAGGTGAGAGGCGCCGAGCAGTTCGGGCACTCGACCCCCTCCCCGCAGTCCCGGCAGAGGAGGATGGAGGAGAACCCCCGCCGGTTGAGGAAGAGAAGCGCCTGCTCGCCCCGCGCCAGGCGCTCCCGCACGGCCCGGGCGAGATCGGCGCTCAAGAGGAGCGGGCTCTTCGCGTCCTTCCCCGGCTCCCGGCGCAGGTCCACCACCCGCACCTCGGGCAGGGGCCGGCCGCCGGGGCGCGCGGGGAGCTCCCTGAGCCGGTACCGCCCCTGGCGGGCGTTGAAGTAGGTCTCGACCGAATGGGTCGCCGAGCCCAGGACGATCGGGACGCCCAGCTCCCGCGCCCGCACGATGGCGGTGTCGCGCGCGTGGTAGCGGGGGGAGTCCTCCTGCTTGTAGGAGGGGTCGTGCTCCTCGTCCACGGCGATGAAGCCGAGCCGCCGCACCGGGGCGAAGACCGCCGAGCGCGTGCCCACGACGACCGTGGCCTCGCCTTTCCATATCCGGTGCCACTCCTGATCCCGCCGCCTCTCGGAATAACCGCTGTGCATGCAGGCGATGCGCTCCCCGAACCGGGCCCGGACGCGCCCCAGGAACTGCGGGGTGAGCCCGATCTCGGGCACGAGGATGAGCGACCCCTTGCCCGCCCGGGCGGCCTCCTCCGCCAGGCGGAGATACACCTCGGTCTTCCCGCTCCCCGTCACCCCGTGCAGGAGGGTGACCGAGAACTTCCCCGCCCGGAGGTCCGCCGCCGCCGACTCGAACGCGTCCCGCTGCTCAGGGCTGAGCGCGGGCGGAGGCGGAAGCTGCGTCTCCTCCCCCTCGCCCGCTGAAGGCGCCCCGGCGGGGACCTCTTCGTCCTCCAGCGCCACTTGCCCCCGCTTGGCGAGGGCGGCGCAGGCCGCGCGCGCGCCGGGCGAGGCGGCCTCCAGCGCCCGGAGCGTTAGACGGCCCTCCGGCGCGGCGGACAGGGCCTCCAGGACGGCGGCCTGGCGGGGCGCCCGCTTGCGCAGCTTCTCCCTCTCCTCCGGGGAGGGCATCGCCGCGAGGCGCGCCACGCGGACTCTGACGGGTCCGGCGCCTTGCTTCTCCTCCCTCACCCGCTCGGCCAGGCCCGCCTGAACGAGCTTCTCCAGCTCCGCCCTCGCCCCCCGGCCCAGGGCCGCCGCGAGGGAGTCCCCGGTGCGCGGGCCCTTGCGCAGCCCCACGAGGAGGCGCGCCCGCAGGCTCCCCCGCGCCTCCAGCCCGGGGAGCCCCAGCCCCGCCGCCTCCAGCGCCGCCTCGCGCCGCCCCCCCTCGGTGAGCCGGAAGCGGGCCAGCTCCTTCCGCTCGGGCACGCCCGGCAGGGCGGCGCGGAGGGCCTCCCCCCAGCCGCAGCAGTAGTAGCCCGATATCCAGCGGGTGAGCGCGAGGAGCTCGGGGCCGACGAGGGGCTCCTCCTCGAGCGGCTCGATGACGTCCTTGAGGCGCTCGGGATCGAGCCCGGCGGGGAGCCGCTCCGAGGGAGCCGCGACGACGTAGCCCGTCACCTTGCGGCCGCCGAGGGGCACCCACACCCGGAGGCCGGGGGCGAGCCGCCCGGCCAGCGGGAGCGGGGCGCGGTAGGTCAGGGTCTCAAGCTGGGGGACGTTGAGGGCGACCTCGACGTAGCGGACCTCTCCCGCCGCCTGCGGCGGGCGCGGCGCCCGGAGGGTGTAGCGCACGGGCGCCCCGGGGCGGCCGGACTTCTCCCCCGCGCTCACCGGGGCCTCACCCGCCCGCCGGGGCGGGCACGCCCCCGGCCAGGATGGCGCGGAGGTTCTGGACCGTGAGGTTCCGGCCGCTCAGGACGGCCCCCACGGCCTTCCCCCGGAGGTCCAGCTTCAGCGCGGCGGCGGTCGAGGCGGCCCCCGCCCCCTCGGCGATCACCCGGGCCTCGGCGGCCAAGAGGCGGATGGCCTCGCACATCTCCTCCTCGCTCACCAGCACCACGTCGTCCACCCACTTCCGGAGCATCCGGAAGGTGAGCTCGTAGGGGAAGCGGGTGGCGAGCCCCTCGGCGAAGGTCCTGGGGGAGCCCTGGGGGCGCGGCTCCCCGGCGCGGAAGCTCTCGTAGAAGGCCGGGGCGCCCGCCGCCTGGACCCCGATGACGCGGATGGCGGGGTTGAGGGTCTTGGCGACGAGGGCCGAGCCGCACACCCCGCTCCCGCCCCCGAGGGGGACGAGGATCACC
>JBBTDR010000380.1:0-1521 GCA_038042665.1 Nitrospinota bacterium | reverse complement strand
ACGAGCGTCGGTCGCGTGATCGAGGAGCTGCGCCTCTACCGCGACTGGGACTACGTCTTCTTCTGCGACGACAACTTCGCCGTGAACCGCAAGCGCACCAAGGAGATCCTCCGCCGCAAGATCGAGGAGGGGCTGGGCATGCGCTGGTCCGCCCAGGTGCGGTCCGAGGTGACGGACGACACCGAGCTCATCCGCCTCATGCGGGAGAGCCGCTGCTTCAACGTCTACGTCGGCTTCGAGAGCTTCAACCCGCGCACCCTGGCCCTCTACAACAAGCGGATGGATGTCGGGCGCATCCAGCGCAGCATGGAGGTCTTCCACCGCCACGGGATCAAGGTGCACGGCATGTTCGTGGTGGGCTCGGACGCCGACGACGCCGAGAGCGTGCGCACCACCGTCCGCATGGCCAAGAAGCTCGACATCGACACCATCCAGTTCATGATCCTCACTCCCATGCCCGGCGCGGTGCTGACCGAGGGGCTGAAGGCCGAGGCGCGCATCCGCACCGAGGACTGGAGCCACTTCGACGGCCACTACGTCACCTACGAACCCCGCCTCCTCACCCCCTACGAGCTCCAGCTCGAGACCCTGCGCGCCTTCCGCAAGTTCTACTCCCTGGGCCGGGTCGTCTCGCGCGCCCTCAAAGGGGACAAGTGGGTCACCCTCCTGCGCCTGGAGGCGAGGCGCTACATCGCCGAGTGGCGCCGCCGCAACCGCGCCTTCCTCCAGCGCCTGCGCGAGGAGCTCTTCCGCGACGCCCGCCTCCTCGTCCAGGCCGGCTGGCGCCGCCGGGCCCGGCGGGTGGCCCTGCCCGAGGGCGTGCTGCCCGCCGAGATCGAGCGCTTCCTCCGCCGCTTCTTCACGGGCTTGGGCGTGAAGGTCATCTCGCTCAAGGTCGAGGCGCGGGAGTCGGCGGAGGAGATGGCCGAGCGGGCGGCCGAGGCCCTGGCCAAGCTCCGCAAGCGGGTGGACCTCCTGATCCTCCCCTCCCTCCGCCCCTGGAAGCTCTCGATGGCGGGCGAGCCCCTCCTGAAGCTCGCCGCGAACATCCCCGGCACCGCCCTCCTCCGGCTCCCCCTCGAAGAGGATGGCACCCCCGCCTACGCGGCCTTCGCCCGGGTGGGAATGGTCTTCACCCGCCGCATCCGCAAGGTGAGCCGGGCCTTCCGCGAGGCGATCGGGGAGATGGGAGAGAAGCTCCCCGGCCGCCGCTGAGGGCCGGAACCCGCCGCGCACGATCCGCTCCAGGATGATATGATGCCCCTCCTCCGCGGGGGAGGGCGTCCGCTCGCTTCCGTTGGGAGGCGGCGAGTGTGCCCCGTTGTGCGTCCGCTGATGCCCGTCATCCAGAAGGATCGTTCTCATGCTGAAGCGCAGAATGGTATTTGCCGCCGCGGTTCTCCTGGCCATGTTCTCGGTCTCGGGGTGCAGGTACCAGCAGTCCAAGTCCGTCTGGCAGGAGATGATCAACCAGTGCGGGGCGGGGGACGTCCTGGAGGGCGGGGTCTTCTTCGGCCCCTC
>JBBTDR010000379.1:0-1336 GCA_038042665.1 Nitrospinota bacterium | reverse complement strand
GGGGGTAGCCGAGCAGCCCCGCCCCGCCCGGCACCAGCGCCCGCAACCCGCCGGCCTTCCCGGCGCCGCCCCGGCGGCGCCCGCCCCGGCGGCCCGTCCGCTCAACCCGCGCCCCCGCGGGGGAACGAAGCGACGGCCTCCCCCATATACTCCAGCTGCTCCTGGGTGAGTTCGGGATAGACCGGGAGGCTCAGGATCTCTCCCGCGGCCCTCTCGGTATGGGGCAGGTGCCCCTTCCCGGAGGTGAAGGGGGCGCAAGGGGTCTGCAGGTGGCAGGGGATCGGGTAGTGGATTCCCGTCTGGACCCCGAGCCGGCCCAGGTGGGCCGCCAGCGCGTCCCGCCTCGAGGAGCGGATCACGTACTGGTGATAGACGTGCCGGACGTGGCTCATCTCGACAGGGGCGACAAACCCGGCGGTCCGGAGGAGCTCCCCCAGGTAGCGGGCGTTCCGCCTCCGCGCCTCGGTCCGGGCCTCCTGGTGCTTCATCTGCACCCGGAGGATGGCCGCCTCGATCTCCCCCAGCCGGGCGTTCAGCCCGAAGACCTCGTGCCGGTACTTATCGGCCCGCCCGTGGTCGCACAGCATCTGGAGGAGGCCGGCGAGGCGGGAGTCGTCCGTGGTGACGATCCCCGCGTCCCCGTACCCCGTCAGGTTCTTGGTGTACACGAAGCTGAAGCACCCCATGTCGCCCAGCCGCCCCACCCTCCGGCCCCGGTACTCCGCCCCCACCGCCTGGCAGGCGTCCTCGACCACCCAGAGGCCGCGCCGCCTGGCGAAATCCAGGATCGGGTCCATCTCGGCCGGCTGGCCGTAGAGGTGGACCGCGAGGATCCCCTTCGTCCGCTTCGTGAGGAGGCCGGGCAGGAGGTCGGGGTCCAGGTTGTAGGTCCCGGGGTCGATGTCCACGAAGACCGGCGTCCCCCCCAGGAGAACGATCGGCGCGACGGAGGCGATGAAGGTGTGCGAGGGGACGATGACCTCATCCCCCGCCTTCACCCCGAGCGCCATGAGGGCGAGCAGGATCGCGTCCGTCCCCGAGCTCGCCCCGACGGCGTGGCGGGCGCCGGCGTAGGCGGCGAACTCCGCCTCCAGGGCCCGGATGTTGGGCCCCATGTAGAGGGTCATGCCCTCCAGGACCTTCCCGACCGCCTCCTGGACCTCCCCCTTCACCGTCTGGTATTCCGCCTTGAGGTCGCGGAGGGGGATCTTCATCCTCGGCGTTCCATCAGCCGCCATGCCCGGCCTCTCTCCCCGGGGCCGCGGGGGCTCCGCGCCCGCTCCCCGGGCAACCCCCTGGGCGGCCCCTTCCACCCGCGCCCCGGTAGGGGCGATGG
>JBBTDR010000378.1:0-1466 GCA_038042665.1 Nitrospinota bacterium | reverse complement strand
GCCTGAGGCCCCAGGCGATTGAGGGCTCGCGGCGGGGGCGGGGTGCCGCATCCGAGTGCGCCGAGGAGAGAAGCGATGGCAAAACCGGCCTTTCGGATCGAAAGCGCTGCTGAGCGCGTCCTTGTCTGCCGGGAGAAGAGCAGAAAGGCTCTCCTGAATCCATGTTCCCCCTCGTCCTGCTGATCGGGCTCCTCTACGCCAAGTCCATCCCCGGCGTCCCCCCCGAGTGCTGCGGCACCCTCGATTGCCGGCCGGCCTCGGTCCAGGTCCTGCGCCGCGGCCCCGAGCTGACCGAGATGCTCGTGGATGGGGTGCCCCTCACCCTGCCCACCCGGAGCGTCGTCTCCTCGCACCGCGGCTACTATTGCTACCGCCGGTGGCTCAAGAACTGCGAGGAGTCCCAGGCGGTTTCCAAGGAGTGCGCCACCTGCGCCGTCGAGGCGGGCGTCTACGCCTCGGCCGAGCTCCTCCCCCGCGGGCACGAGCGCTGGCTCGTCCTGCCCCTGAATCGCGACTGCGGGGAGTGCCACTTCAAGGGAGAGGATGCCCAGGGGGCGCGATACCGCTGAGGGCCCTCGCCGCTACGCATTCGTGGTAGAAGGTCGAAAGCTCTCCTTTTCCCCCCCCCGAACATGTGGAAATCCGTCCGTTCAACCGGGACCGAAGTAAATGGGGGGTGTCAAACCGGGGGCCTGTGCGTCAAGATCTGGGGGAAGAAATCTGGCCGGGCCGTCAGATGCCCGCGAAAACGGCTTCGCCCGCTTGGCACGAGCCATGCAGCGGTGCAGGGTAGATGTCCCGCCCGCCTGAGGCCCCAGGCGATTGAGGGCTCGCGGCGGAGGAGGGGCGCCGCATTCGATTGCGCCGAGGAGAGAAGCGATGGCAAAGCCGACTTTTCGGATTGAAGACGCCGCCCGTTTCCTGCGGTGCGCCCCGGAGGCCGGCGCTATCGCCGCCGCCCTGACGCGGAACTGCCCCTACGTCCTCGAGGTGGAGGAGCCCGCCGGGTCAGTCGTCCCCTATCACAGCCACCCCCAAGAAGAGACCGTCGTCGTGTTCGACGGGGTGCTGCGGTTCAACGTCGAAGAGAAGCTGACCCTCGTCGAGGGGGGCCAGATGATCGTCATCCGCGAGAGGGCCGTCCACGCCTGCGCCTCGGTGGGAGACAGGCCAGCGCGCCTGCTCGTCGCCCTCTCCGGCGCCCCCCGGCCCGCCGGCCAAGGGGCGGAGCAGGAGCGGGAGGAGGGCCTCTCCGGCAACGCCTGAGCCTCACCCCGGGGCCCGCCCTGTTCCCGCCCCCGGAAACAGGGGCGGCCCCAGCCTTTTCCCGAAACGCCGCATTCGCAGGGGCGATCCTTGGAACGCCCCTGCATTCTTCTTCGCGGATGGTCCGCAGGGGCGGCCGGCCGGCCGCCCCTGCGTTTTTTCGGGCAAGGACCGTCGTACGCGTCTATCGTCCCTAGGGG
>JBBTDR010000377.1:0-4036 GCA_038042665.1 Nitrospinota bacterium | reverse complement strand
GAAAGGCTCTTACATCAAATTCCGGCTGGTTCGGGGTAGGGTTGGGGGGGAGAGGTTTAGTTAGTAGCTTCCAACACAGCTTCCGACTGAATTGCCTGCTCGGTAATGTTCTTGATCATGGGATTGATTCTGTTGGTGAGCCAAAGAATAGGTTCACGAAGCAACCGTATCGTAGCAATAATGCCAATTGCGGCGAGTCCGATAGGTGAAATTAGCAAAAGTTGACGTCCTGTTGCGAAACAAACGCGCATCCACAATTTAAATAAAAGTTCTTTGGTATCTTTGTTTTCTATTGAGTCCAACTTGACGAGCCAATTCTCAGTCGCTTCACCAAATCGGGAATCAGGCCATAGGCGTTGAGCCAAAAAGCCCAAAAACACCCGTGTGAAAGTAACTCTGTGCGCAAACCGGATTATCCCGTTAATAAAGTTTCGGAGGTCGCTATAAACGGGATCGTTAAATGGGATATTCTTGTCCGAGGCAAGTTGAAATAACTCATCACGTAGAGCAAAGAGATCCTGTCGATAAGTATCTATACGGTATGGAATCCAAACCTGGAACCAAAAAAACCACCCCAAGATGAAAAGGACTAAAAATCTCAGCAATTGGATATCAATTTCCATGTCAGTCCTCTGGGCGTGTCCTGCCGTCAGGCATTATGCGGCTCGAACTTCTGTTTGGGTCTCGAATCTGTTCGTAACGCGCACCCAAGTCATGCTGACGTGCAATCACTCGATATCGAAGCTTCCTTTCGAAATAGGCCCAACCAACGGCCAACACCAAACCGCCCGCAAGTATCTTACAAATTGTATCGTCTGGCAAAATGCCGGATACCTTGATCACGATATCGGCGAAAGTCATTTTCCCGGCAAGAGCGTCAGCTACAGCTTTTATGGCGAATGCGAAGAAACCCCATTTGATAAGGTTGCGAACCACAGAATGAACAATGTCAAGAACCTTCATTTTTAGAACAAAATTTTGCCTGGAACCTTCACGCTGTTGCTTATTGTTCCGGCGCGGCATGAAATCTCCATCCTGGCAACTCAGAGACAGAGATATCTCTTAGGTGCCATCATGCAATAGCCGGGGCGGTTTCTCAGCTTGCAATTTTTATTATACCACAATCGAAAATATAATATGAATACAGAAAATCTATCTGTGCGTCACCCAGACCCCCAAAAAAACCACGATCGCGGCGAGGCATAGGTTCCCGAGGAGCCAGGCCTTGCGCTTGGCCTTCATCCCCTCGAAGCCCGAGGGCAGGGTGAGGGCCACCCCGATGAAGACGATGACGAGGGCGAGAGCGATCTTCGCCACCAGCGTCCCGGGGAAGGGGAGCCCGTGCAGGGCGAGGCGGGTGATGTGGTGGATGCCCGTCAGGAGGAGGACGGCGAAGGAGCCGTGCAGGATGGGGACGAAATTCTTGCGCAGGGCCTGCTGGAAGCGCTGCCGCTCGGCCTCGGGCAGCCCCTCGGCGAAGGGGAGCGCCACGAAGCGGAGGAAGGCCACCCCGCCCACGGCGAGGATGGCCGCGAGGACGTGCACGGCGGTCACGATGACGTTGCCCACGCTGTAGCCCATGATATCTCCTGGGGGATGTCTTGTCAGGTAGCGGTGTTGTTCGGGTTTGTGGGGACGTTCCCTGGAACGCCCCCACGGAGTGACATATGGGTAGGGGCGGCTCCCCGTGGCCGCCCTCTTCCTTTCGGGGCAGGCACAGGGGCCTGCCCCTACTGATCAGCCTACCGCACTCCGGGGTTCTCCCCCAAGAGCACCAGCGCCCCCGGGAACGGGTGGAGGTGGCCGTGGCCGCCGATGGGGGCGATCCCGGCCCCGGTGGAGAAGCCCGCGGCGGGCAGGCCGGGCACCTTCTTGGGGAGGGCCTCGGCGGCCGCCTCGCGGCGGGCCTCGGGGAAGCGGGGGAGGTGCCCGGCGGTGAGGAAGAGGAGCGCCGCGCGGCCGAGCCGGGCCTCCCGCAGCGCCTCCTCCACCGCCTGGCGGGCGGCCTCGGGGGTGGAGGGGAGGGCGGAGAGCCCCGCGCCGGCGCGGATCACGGGCCCCCCTGCCGGGCGAGGAGGCCGGGCGGGTCCGCCACGCGCAGGCGCGGGCCGCTCGCCCGCTGGACGTCCTCGGGGGTCAAGCCCGCGGCCACTTCGCGGAGCAGGGGTCCCTCCGGGGTGAACTCGATGAGGGCGATGTCGGTGAAGAGCTGGGTCACCACCCGCCACGCGGTGAGGGGGTAGGTGCACTCCTCGAGGAGCTTCAAGTCCCCCTCCTTGGTGAGGTGAGTCATGGTGGCGTACACCTCGCGGCAGCCGGTGGCGAGGTCCATCGCCCCTCCGATGCCGCCCTTGCCGACCCCCGGGACCGTCCAGTTGGCGAGGTCCCCGCGCCCGGAGACCTGGAGAGCGCCCAGGACGGCGATGTCCACGTGCCCGCCCCGGATCATGGCGAAGGAGTCGGCGTGGCCGAAGATGGCCGCGCCGGGCAGGGTGGTGATGGGCTCGCGGGAAGCGTTGATGAGGTCGCGGTCCTCCTGGCCCTTGGGGGGCCGGGGCCCGACGCCCACGATGCCGTTCTCGGCCATGAATATGACGCCCCGCCCGGGCGCGACGAAGTTCGCCACCCGGGTGGGGACGCCGATGCCCAGGTTCACCACCGCGCCGTCGGGCAGCTCGCGCGCCACCCGGCGGGCGATGTCGTCGGGGCGGAGGGCCGCCGCCTCAAGCCTCTGAGCGAAGGTCAAGGTTCTCTCCCCGGACGACGCGGTCCACGTAGACGCAGGGGGTGTGCACCTGCTCGGGCGGGATCTCGCCCGGCTCGGCGATGCGCTCGGCCTCGGCGATGGTCACCCGGGCCGCGGCGGCCATGACGGGGTTGAAGTTGCCCGCCGTGCCCCGGTAGACGAGGTTCCCCAGCTGGTCGGCGGTGTGGGCCTTGATGAGGGCGAAGTCGCCGGGCAGGGCGTATTCCAGCAGCGCCTCGCGCCCGTTGAACGCCCGCGCCTCCTTCCCCTCGGCAGCCTGGGTGCCGGCGCCGGTGGGGGTGTAGAAGGCGGGGATGCCCGCCCCCGCCGCCCGCAGGCGCTCGGCCAGGGTGCCCTGGGGGATCTGCTCGAGTTCGATCTTCCCCGCCATGAAGAGCTCGCGGAAGACGAAGGCGCTCTTGTGGAAGGCGAAGGAGCAGATCATCTTCCGCACCTTGCCCTGGCGCAGGAGGACGGCGAGGCCCCGCTCCCCGAAGCCGGCGTGGTTGGAGACGATGGTGAGCCCGCGGGCGGGGTGGTCCGCCATGGCGGCGAGGAGGTTCTCGGGCACCCCCACCCCGCCGAAGCCCCCGAGGAGAATGACGGCGCCGTCGGGGATGTCCGCGACCGCGGCGGAGGAGGAGGGGTAAATCTTCCCGGCTGGGGGCACGTGGGGCTCCTGGCGCGAGGGGTCTCCCGAGGGTTTCTTTATGCGGGATCGGGCCGGAAAAATCCAGGCGCGGGGAGGGGTAGCAAAGCAGGGTTGGCAGGCGGGGTGTTGTCTGTAGGGGCGGGTTTCAAACCCGCCCCTACGGATCCCTGTTGCGTGTCCACCTGTAGGGGCGCACGGCCGTGCGCCCCTACAGATGAGAACCCTTACCCGGTGCCCGCCCCTACTTGTCCAGCCAGACGTCCCTGAGGGTGAAGTTGAGCTTATTGAGGTAAACGAAGCCCTTCACGTAGTCGCGCGCCGCCTGGTAGTAGGGCGAGCCCCCGACGGAGGGGTAGTAGCCTTGCTCCACGATGTAGCGCTGGAGGCGGTGGCTGATCTCGATCTGCTTCCGGGGGTCGATGGTGGAGCGCCACTCTTCCACCAGGGCGTCCGCCTTCGGGTCCTTCACCTCGTAATAGTCGAGGGGGGTCTTGGAGTAGAAGGTGTGGCTGGCCGAGTTGAGGTCGAAGGTGGGGAGGGTGTCCTGGATGGTCATGTCCGTCGCCCGCTTGAGGACGAACTGGTTCACCCAGGTGGCCCGGTCGAGCATCTGGATGTCCATCTGGACGCCCATCTGG
>JBBTDR010000376.1:0-5046 GCA_038042665.1 Nitrospinota bacterium | reverse complement strand
GGTAGGCCCAGTCGCGGGCGTATTTTCCGCAAAACACCCCGCTGCCCAGCATCGCGGGCGGGAAGCGGGGGCCCTCCTCGTTCGTCCAGTTCACGATCTCGAGCGGGCGCCGCGTGCGCAGGCCCCGGTCGTTCAGGCTGCGCACCACCTCCAGGGCGGCCAGCACCCCGAGGGAGCCGTCGAAGCGCCCGCCGTGGGGCACCGAGTCGAGGTGGCTGCCCAGCATGGCGGGGGGAGCGGCCTCGTCCGCCCCCGGGCGGCGGGCGAACATGTTGCCCATCTCGTCCACCGCGACGCTGAGCCCGGCTTCGCCGCACCACTTGGCGAACAGATCGCGCGCCTCGCGGTCGGCGTCGGAGAGGGTGAGGCGGTGGACCCCGCCACCGGGCGTGGCGCCGATGCGCGCCATCTCCTCCATGCTCCGCCGGAGGCGATCGGGGTTGATGATCAAGACGGGAGCTCCCTCTTCCCCGGGTGTCCGGGCCATTCGTAGCCCGGGACGGCGCCCGAGTCAAGAAAAGAGGCGGCGTGGCAGTGTCCGAATTCACTGCATTTTCCTGTCATTCCGAGCGCCATCGGCGCGAGGGATCTGCTTGTTGAACCGCGGATGCCTCCCAGAGCCTGTCCTGCGCCCTTCGCTACGCTCGGCTCGGCTGAGCCTTCGGCCCGAGCTCAGGCCGAGGGCTCGCCGAAGTCAAGGCAAGCTCCGCGAAGGGCTCGGCATGACAAGGCAACCCCATTCCAAATTGGGACACCACCGGCGGCGTCAGGGCTGGGACTTCAGGCCCAGCACCTTGCGGTAGATGTCCCGCACCTGGCGGGTGAGGCGCTCGTAGTCGGCGAGGAGCTTGGCCCGCGCGCTCCCCCCCTCGTCGTCCGCGTAGCTGAGCCGCCGGGCCAGCATCCCGATCCCCTCGGGGGTGGAGGGGAAGGTGTGCAGGGGCCGGGCGTGGGCGATGCGCAGGCGGTTCTCCACCTGGCGGAGGAAGCGGTAGGCGCCGAGGAGGGCCTCGGCGTCCGCGCTCTCCAGCAGCCCGGCGTCCCGCAGCGCCTCGAGGGCCGCCACTGTCTCGGGGCGGCGGATGGAGGGGTGCTCCTTGCCGTGGGAGATGAGGAGGAACTGGACGAGGAATTCGATGTCGGTGATCCCCCCGTGCCCCAGCTTGAGGTCGATCTCCCCCTCGGCCTCGCGGGTGAGCTCGCGCTCCATCCGGAGGCGGACGTGATCCACCTCGCCCGCCAGGTCCGGCGGCAGGGGGCGCTCGTAGACGAACTCCGCCGCCAGCTCCATGAAGCGGCGCGAGAGCTCGGGCGAGCCCGCCACGGGCCGGGCGCGGCAGAGGGCCTGGCGCTCCCAGGTCTCCGCCCGCTCGCGGAAGTAGCTCTCGAACGCCTCCAGCGGGGCGGCCAGCGCCCCCTTCTGGCCCTCGGGGCGGAGCCTAAGGTCGATCTCGTAGGCGCGCCCGCCCGCCTCCGGCGCGGCGAGCCCGTCGCGCAGGGCGGTGGCCAGGCGGAGGAAGAACTCGTGGTTGGAGATGGAGCCCCGCTTGGCGGGGTGCTCCCCGGCCCGGCCGTCGGTGGCGCCGGGGCGGCTGTAGAGGAAGACGAGGTCGAGGTCGGAGCCGAAGTTCATCTCCCGGCTTCCGAGCTTGCCCATCCCGATGACCGAGAAGCCCGCCGGGGCGCCCGTCTCTTCCTCGATCGGGGTGCCGTGGAGGGAGACGAGCTCCTCGTAGGCGATGCGGTGGCCGGCGGCGACCACGGCCTCGGCCAGCGCGGTCAGGTCCCGCAGGGTCTGGAGGATGTCGGCCTCCCCGAGGAGGCTCCGCAGGCCGATGGCAAGTTCCTCCCCGCGCTTGGCGGCGCAGAGCCGGACGAAGCGCTGGGCGGCGCTGGAGGCGCGCAGGGCGTCGGCGGCGAGCTCGGCGGCGAGGGTGCCGGCGTCCTTGGAGGCGGTGAGCGCCTCGGTCCGGAAGAGGGGGTCGAGCAGCCCGGGCTGGGCGAGGAGGATGTCCGAGAGGTAGTCGCTCGAGGCGAAGAGGCGCAGCAGCACCCCGAGGATGTTCTCCTGCTCGGCCAGCAGGGTGAAGACGGCCTCCCGGCCCCCTCCCTTCTCGACGAAGCGGTTGAGGTTCACCACCGCGCGGTCGGGGTCCGGCATGTCGAGGGTGAGGTAGAGCACCCGGGGGATGAGCTCGTCGAAGAGGCGCTTGGCCCGCGCGCTGACGTGCTGGAAGGGCTCCCCGTTCCGCAGCAGGCGCAGCTGGGCGCTGGCCGCCACGGGGTCGGCGAAGTCGTAGGGGGCCAGGTCGGCGGGGGAGAGGGAGTCCTCCAGGGTCTCGGCGGCGGCGGCGGGGCCCTCCTCCGGCCGGGGGCGCTGGGCGGCCTCGCCGGCGTCCTCCTTGCGGAAGAGGTTCTGGAAGACGCGGGAGACCAGCTCCTGGTGGTTCCTGAGCGCCTCGAGGAAGGTCTCGCGCTCGTTGCGCCCCCCCTCGCGCTGGAAGCCCATCTTGCGCGCCAGGACGGTCAGGGAGTGAGGGTCGGCGGGCAGCTCGTGGGTCTGGAGGCCGTGGGTGACCTGGACCCGGTGCTCGACGTCGCGGAGGAAGATGTAGGCGGCGGCGAGGCCCTCGCAGTCGGCCATGGGCAGGAGACCCAGGGCGCGGATGGCCGAGAGGGCCTCGAGGGTCTGGGGGGTGCGCAGGTGGGACTCCCGCCCGCCGTAGATGAGCTGGAAGGACTGGGCGATGAACTCGATCTCGCGGATGCCCCCCTCGCCCAGCTTGACGTTGTGGGCGCCCCGGCCCGCGGCCTGGATGTGGGCGTTGATCCGGTCCTTGATGTGGCCGATCTCGTCCAGGGCGCTCAGGTCCCGGGTGCGGCGGTAGATGAAGGGCCGGATCATGTCGAGGAAGGCCTGCCCGAGGGCGGGGGAACCCGCCACGGCCCGCGCCTTGATGAGGGCCTGGCGCTCCCAGGTCTGCCCCCACGACTCGTAGTAGACCTCGCAGCTGCGCAGCGAATAGACGAGGGCGCCCTGGTCGCCCTCGGGGCGGAGGCGGGTGTCCACCCGGAAGACGTGCCCCTCCTCGGTGTTCTCGGCCATGAGGGCGATGGCCCGGCGGGCGAGCCGGACGTGGTACTCGTGGTTGGAGAGCTTGCCCCGATCGCGCGAGCCGGCCCCGCCGGGCGTACCTCCCTCGTCGGATGAGTAGAGGAAAAGGAGATCGATGTCGGAGCTGAAGTTGAGCTCCAGGCCGCCCAGCTTGCCCAGCCCGATGACGGCGAACTCGCAGGGGCGCCAGCGGCCGTCCTCCCCGCGCCAGCGGGGCCTGCCGTGCTGGGGCTCGAGCTCGGCGCGGGCGATGCGCAGGGCGGTCTCCAGGCAGGCGTCCGCGAGGCGGGAGAGCGAGCGCGTCGTCGTCGGCATGTCGGCCAGGCGCATGAGGTCGCAGAGGCCGATCCGAAGGTACTCCTGCTGGCGGAAGCGGCGCAGGGCGTTGGCGGGCCCGTGGGGCCCCCCCCACGCCGCCTTCACCCAGCGCCAGGCCTCGGAGGCCATCTGGGCCACGCTCCGCTGGCTGCGCAGGGTGGCGGGGCGGAGGAGCCAGTCGAGGAAGTCCGGATGGCGGAGCACGGTGTCGGAGAGGAATTGGCTCCCTCCCGCGAGGGTGAGGAGGGCGGAGCGGCGCCCGGGGTAGCGGCGCAGGGTGCGGAGGAGGGCGTCGGGGTCCTCCCGGCTCTCGATGATGCGCTCGAGGTTGGAGAGGGCGCGCTCGGGCTCGAAGGTCTCGCCCAGGGCCGCGAGGAGCTGGACGAGGAAGGCGCGGTCGCCCCGCGGGAAGGCGGGGTGCAGGGCCAGGGATTGAAGGTTGCGGCAGGCCCGCGCCGGGTCGATGACCCCGATGGAGTCCAGGAGATCCGCCGCCAGGGGCGAGGGCGCTCCCCCGGCCAGGAGCCGCTCGATATGTTCGAGGCCGGGATGGTCCTGGATGGCCGGGCTCATGCATGCCTCCCGGCGGCTAGGGAGCGGGGGCCGCGGAACCGGCTTCCGGCGAGGCCGAGACGCCGCCCGCCTGGGGGGCGGCGGTCCTCCAGACGAGGACGTAAATCGGCAGGTAGAGGAGGATCAGGCCCCCGACGAACCAGAAAACCGCCTTGGGCCCATAGGCGTCCGCGAGGATGCCGGCGAGAAGGGAGCCCACGCCCACGAACATCTGGTTCGTCATGAAGATCAGCCCCACGGCGCTCCCCCCCAGGCTCGCGGGCGAGATCTCGACGCCCAGGGCGAAGACGACCGACCGCAGGGAGATGAAGAGGGAGCCCAGGATGACCAGCAAGAACGGCAGGGCCGGGCTCCCGCCCCAGGAGGGGACGAGGAAGAGGGCCAAGGCGCCCACCGCCGTCCCCGTCAGGAGGATGCGCTGGCGGGGGAAACGGTCGGAGAGGTAGCCCATCAGCATCTCGGGCAGGACCGAGGCCGAGAGGAAGATGCCCAGGGCCACGCCCACCCAGCGGGAGTCCGCCCCGAAATCGCGGACGAGGAGGAAGGGCAGGAACGTCAAGATGCCGTGCTGGGCCAGGGTGCGCACCCCCGAGATGCAGCAGACGGCCAGGAGCCTCGGGTTCTGGATGAGGGATTCGCGCACTTGGCGCAGCCAGGCCCGGGCCGAGGTGTCGGCCGCGCCCCGCCCCGCCGGGCGGAAGGAGGGGAGCCCCAGCGCGAGGAGGCAAGCGGCGGCGAGGAGGGGAAGGGTGTTCCAGAGGATGACCTGACGCCAGTCCATCGCCAGCAGCAAGTAGCCCGCCACCACCGGGGCGAGCGCCTCGCCCAGGTTCGCCCCCGTCCCGTGGACGCCGAAGGCGAAGCCCTTGCGGCCGCGAAAAGTTTCGCTCAGGAGGCCCATCGCGGGGGGATGCCACATGTGGCCGGCCAGTCCGACCGCCCAGTAGATGGGGGCCAGGACGGCGAAGGCGGGCGCGAGCGCCACCCCGCCATACAAGAGGGCGATGCCGGCCAGGCAGAAGATGAGCATCCCCCGGCCG
>JBBTDR010000375.1:0-1412 GCA_038042665.1 Nitrospinota bacterium | reverse complement strand
GTTTAGGGAGAAAAACACTTGACCGCCTGCCGGGCCTTCATAGAAGAATGACAGGCTTAACGGCCCCTCTCCCGGAGGAAGATAGCTGGCAAACAACGTGATGAGATTCCACCACTACCGGCCTCTCGCGGGCAGTTCCACCACGGCGCTCCCGGCCGTGGCGACCTCGCCCTCCTGGTTCACGCCGGTGATCTCGACCGAGACGGTCCTGGAGGCCGCGTCCTTGGCCGTGACCTTGCCCGAGTACCAGAGGGTGTCGCCGTAGATCATGGGGCGGCGCACCTGGACGTAGAGCTTCTTGAGAAACCCTTCGTCCCCCATCCAGTTCGTGACGAAGGGGCTCACCCAGGCGAAGCGCATGACGCCGTTGTCGAAGGGCCCGGGCATCCCGCGCTGGGCGGCGAGGTGGAAGTCCTCGTGCTGCTGGGAGTTCTTGACCCGGATCCCGATCTGGGGGATGGGGACAGCGTTGTGGGGGGCCTTCTCCAAATCCAGGTAGCCCCGGCGGCCCGCCTTGTAGGAGGGGCCGTTCCCCGCGTTCCAGGCCACCATGTCCCCGATGGTCAGAGGCCCGCGCACCATGGGGGGGAGGGCCTGGCCCTCGCGCACGTCCTCGAAGAAGAGCGTGGCCGAGCCCGTGCGCCTCTCCCCCTTGTAGGCCGCGGCGATCTTCGCCATCTCCTCCTCGCTGTATTTCTTGATGGGCCGCTCGTAGAGGAGCTCGGTGCCCTCCTGGAGGGTGCGGATCATGGTCCCCGCGGCGGTGGCCACCGCCTCGTCCGCCTGGTTCCGGTAGGTGCACTCCGAGATGACGAAGATGAGCTTGCGGCCCGCCTTGTTCGTCTTCGCGTAGGACGCCTTCTGCACGGAGGAGGCCCGCAGCCTGTCCCCCGCTTTGACGCGCCGCCTCCACTCGAACTCGACGCCCCCGATCAGGGAAGACAGCGGCGCCACCATGGGCGCCCCGTGGAGGATGGGGTAGAGCACCGACACCAAGAAGGCGGGCGGGGCCAGGAGCCCCCCGTGCGGGGTCCGCGCCGCGTAGGCCGGGTCGAGCCAGAGGGGATTGTCGTCGTCCGTGCCGCAGGCGAAGTGGCGGATGGCGTCGGGCGAGGCCTCGTTGTTCCAGGCCTCGCGCTCGCGCACCTCTTTTCCATCGAGCGCCCGGGTGCGGGCGATGAACTCCTCGATCAAGGCGGCGGTGCCGGTGGCCAAAGGGGGATTCCTCATGATGGGTGAATGAAGAAGGGAACGGCCCTTAGGTAGCAGGAAAGCCGGGGAGGGGCAAGGCGGGGGGGCCGAGATCAGGCCGCCGAAATGCAGGGGCGTTCCATGGAACGCCCCTACGGGTGGCGGGCAACGGTGTGGTTACGTAGGGGCGCCCGGCCGGGCGCCCCAACAAGGCCCCCGGC
>JBBTDR010000374.1:0-6405 GCA_038042665.1 Nitrospinota bacterium | reverse complement strand
GCCCCGAAGCGGCCCGTGCACTCCTCGATGGAGACGCCGTTGAGCTTCGACTTGCTCATCACGGCCATCTCGGCCAGGACGCGCTGGCCCGCCGCGTAGCCGCTCCCGCTGGGGCCGTCGGCGGTGACGAGGAGGGAGCCTTCGTCCACGTGCTTGTAGGGCACCCACACCCTCCCCCGCCCCTCGGCCAGGCGGTAGGCGGTGCGGCAGACCATGCCCTGGGTGAAGAGGTTCTCGAAGGGCTCCTCGAAGGCGACGAGGCCCATGTCGCAGAGCACCTTGGTGAAGAAGCGCGAGTAGAGGAGGTGCATCACCGCGTGCTCGGCCCCGCCGATGTACTGGGAGACGGGGAGCCAGCGGTTGACGTGCGGGGTGGCGAAGACCTCCTTCCCGTTCCTCGGCGAGACGAAGCGGAGGAAGTACCAGGAGGAGTCCACGAAGGTGTCCATGGTGTCCGTCTCGCGCCGGGCGGGCCGGCCCGTGCGGGGGGAGAGGGCGTTCACGAAGGCGGGCACCTTGGCCAGGGGGTTCCCGCCCCGGCCGGTGAACTCCACGTCGCGGGGGTGGGCGACGGGGAGCTGATCGTCCGGCACGGGGGTGATGGCGCCGTCCGCCTCATACAGGACGGGGATGGGCACCCCCCAGTAGCGTTGGCGGGAGATGAGCCAGTCCCTCAGGCGCCAGTTCACCGTGCGGGCCCCGAAGCCCCGCCCGGCGAAGTGGTCGATCATCCTGGGGTAGGCCTCGCGGCTGGGCTGGCCGTCGAAGGGTCCCGAGTCCTGCATGACGCCGTCCCCGACGTAGGCCTCGGTCATGGTCTCCCCGCGCAGGCCCCCCTGGGGGTGCTGAATGACCACCTTGACCGGCAGCCCATACTTGCGGGCGAAGAGGAAGTCGCGCTGGTCGTGGGCGGGCACCCCCATGACGATGCCGGTGCCGTAGTCCATGAGGGCGTAGTCGGCGATGAGCAGCGGCACCCGGCCGCCGTTCGCGGGGTTGAGGATGAAGTGGCCGGTCTGGACCCCGGTCTTCTCCCGCTCCTCGCTCATGCGCTCGGCCTGGGTCTGGGCCCGCATCCCCTCGACGGCCCGGCGGATGGCTTCCGCGCGGGGGTTGCCCTCCAAGAGGCGCTCGATGATGGGGTGCTCGGGGGCGCAGACCATGAAGGTGACGCCGTAGACCGTGTCGGGCCGGGTGGTGAAGACGGAGAGGGTCTCCCCCGTGGCCTCGAGCCTGAAATCGATGCGGGCGCCCTCGCTGCGGCCCAGCCAATTGCGCTGCTGCTGCTTCACGTGCTCGGGCCAGCCGGGGAGGCCGTCGAGGTCGTCGAGCAGGCGCTGGGCGTAGTCGGTGATCTTGAGGAACCACTGGCTGAGCCAACGCTTCTCCACCTTGGCCCCGCTCCGCCAGGCGAGGCCGTCGTGGATCTGTTCGTTGGCGAGGACGGTCTCGTCCACCGGGTCCCAGTTGACGAGGGCCTCCTTCTTGTAGGCGAGGCCGCGCTCGAGCATCCGGAGGAAGATCCACTGGGTCCAGCGGTAGTAGCCGGGGTGGGCGGTCGAGAGCTCCCGCCGCCAGTCGTAGGCCAGGCCCGCCAGCCTGAGCTGGCGGCGCATGTTGTCGATGTTGCGCTGGGTCCAGCCCGCGGGGTGGACCCCGGCCTGGATGGCCGCGTTCTCGGCCGGGAGGCCTAGGGCGTCCCAGCCCATCGGGTGCAGCACCTCGAAGCCCCGCATCCGGCGGTAGCGGCTGATGGCGTCCCCCATGGTGTAGTTGCAGGCGTGGCCCATGTGCAGGTCGCCCGAGGGATAGGGGAACATCATGAGGCAGTAGTAGGTGGGCTTGGGGCCGGGGTCGTCCGGGGCCTGGAAGATGCCCTCCCGCTCCCAGCGCTCCTGCCACTTGGCCTCGTAGGAGGCCGGGTTGTATTCGCCGAGCATGGGGCTCCTCAGCCGGCGCCTCCGGGCGGCGCGCAGGCGCAAATCTTGGGCCGGGGCGGAGCGGGCGTCAAGGTGGCGGTGGCTCCGCCCTCACTCGCCGGGCGCGAAGGCGGGCCCCTCGCCCGGCGGGGAGGCCTCGGCGGCGAGCCGCTCGAGCAGGGCCTGCGGGATGCGCCCGGGCCGCCCCTGGGCGTCGGTGCGGGCGTGGAGGGTGTAGGCCTCGGCGAGGAGGCGCCCCTCCTGCTCCACCCGGTAGTCGATCCGCACCCGCACCCCCTGGGGGGCGCGGAGCCACCCCGTCACCCGCGCCATGCCGTCGTAGCGGGCTCCCTCGCGGTAGCGGCAGGCGGCCTCGACCACGGGGAAGAAGACGCCCTCCCGCTCCAGCTCCCCGTAGGGGAAGCCCAGCGCCCGGAAGTACTCCGTGCGCAGGTGCTCGAACCAGACGAAGTAGGCCGCGTGGTGGACCACCCCCATCTGGTCGGTCTCGGCGTAGCGGACGCGGAACTCGGCGCTGTGGGGCACGGCCCCCTCCCGGGCGCGCGGCTAGGAGGCCGAGAGGAAGTAGCGGGCGATGTTGAAGTACACGAGGACCGAGATGAGGTCCATGCTCGTCGTCACGAAGGGCCCGGTCATGAGGGCCGGGTCGAAGCGCAGGTAGTGGAGGGCGAGCGGCAGCAGCGAGGAAAGCGTGGCCGAGGCCACGATCGAGAGGCAGATGGCCAGCGAGACGATGGTGCCCAGCCAGACCACCCCGGGGAAATGCCAATAGGCGATCCCGTACAGCAGGAGCCCGAAGGCCGCGCCCAGCATGAGGCCCACCAGCACCTGGCGCCCCACAACCTGGAACCACGCCTTGGGGCTCACCTTGCCGGTCGCGAGCCCGCGCACCATGATGGCCACCCCCTGGGCCCCCACGTTCCCCGCCGTGCCGTTGATGACGGGGATGAAAGCGGCCAAGGCGACCACCCGGCTCAGCTCGTTCGAGAACTGGGAGATGAAGTAGGCCGCGACGAGGCTCCCCACCCAGCTGATGGCGAGCCAGGGCAGCCGCACCCACATGAGCCGGACGGCGGAGAGGGAGGTGATCTCCTCGGCGTAGTGCGTGCCCGCCATCTTGAGGATGTCCTCGGTGGCCTCGTCCCGGAGGATGTCCAGCACGTCGTCCACCGTCACGATGCCGACCAGCATCCCCGCGTCGTCCACCACCGGGATGGCCAGGATGTTGTAGCGCGAGATGACCTGGGCCACGTGCTCCTGGTCGGCGTGCACGTTCACCCGCCAGACGTTCGGGGTCATCACCTCGGCGAGGGGCTTGGCGGGCGAGGAGAGGAGGAGCTGGCGCAGGCTGATGACCCCCCGCAGGTGCCGGTTGTCGTCCACGACGTACACGTAGAAGACGTACTCGGCCTCGCTCGCTTTGCGGACCTCGGCGATGGCCTCCTCCACCGTCACCCCCTCGGGGATGGCCACGTAGGCTTCCGTCATGATGGAGCCCGCCGTGTCCGGCGGGTAGGCCATCACGTCCTCGATGAGGGCCGTCTCCTTGGCGCCAAGCAGACGCATCACCTCCGCCGCCCGCTCCTCGGGGAGCATCTCCATGAGGTAGCGGGTGTCGTCGTTGTTGAGCTCGGTGAGGAGGGCCACGACCTCGTCGTTCGGGGTGGACTCGATCAGCTCGCGGACGATGTGCGGATCGCACTCGGTCAGGACCTCCGCCCGGTGCCCGGTGCCCGGCACGAGGCGGAAGGCGGCGAGGCGCTCCTCGGGGGGCAGGTGGGAGAAGATCTGGGCCACCTCGGCCGAGTGCATCTTCTCCAGGGCGTTGGCCAGGTGGACGTCGGCCTTGCGGCGCAGGAGGCGCCGGACCAAGTCCTCGATTCGGGCCAGCCGCGGATCACGCTCTTGCACCACTCCGCCATCCCCCGGTTTTGGGAACCCGCCCCCCGCCCAGACCCAAATCCGCCGAGGGGGCAGGCAAGTCTAGGCAAGCCGGCCAGGGAGTGTCAAACAATTGAATTTGGCTCGCCTGTGACGAACGAGGCACTTGCGCCCGCCCCCCCGCAGGCCTTACTATTATGGATGACAGGCGCCGCCCGGCAGCCGGTGCTCCTCGCGTAAGGATGCGCGCTATCGCCAAGCTCCACGGCCGTCTCATCGGACTCAAGACCCACCAGACGCGGGCGCTCGAGCGCCTCTACCGCCGCCGGGTGCCGCCCGATCAGCTGATCCACCTCGACCTGGGGCGGGAGATCGCCCTCCTCTCCCACGATCTCTCGCGCCAGCTTGGCCTCCTCGTGGACCGCCTCGGCGCGGTGCGCCACGTCATCATCGGGGACGCCAAGGGCATCGAGCTCCCCGAGCTCGGCCGCGCCCGCGCCGGGACCGCCCGCCTGCGCGGCCTGCGCTGCATCCACACCCACCTGGACGGCTCCTCCCTCTCCCAGGAGGACCTGACCGACATGGCGCTGCTGCGGCTGGACGCCATGGCCTCCATCGAGGTCCTGGAGGGGGGCGCCACCGGGCGGGTGCACGTGGCCCACCTCCTGCCCCGCCCGGCCGCCGCCGGGGAGAACGGCGCAGACGAGGCCCCCGCGGCCGCCGGCCCCGCTCCGCCGTGGGAGATCCAGACCTTCCCGAGCCTCGAATGGCTCCGCCTCGACATCGCCCACCTGGTGGACTCCCTCGAGGAGGAGTTCGCGCGCCATCAGGACTTCCTCGCCGCCCACCGCGAGGGGGAGCGCGCCCTGCTCATCCACGTGGACACGGGAGGGAGGAGGGGCCGCCCGGCCCAGGCGGAGCTCGGCGAGCTGGAGGTGCTGGTGGAGGGAGCGGGCCTCATCCCTTGCGGGCGGGTGCTCCAGCGCCGCAAGGAGGTGGACCCGCGCTTCGTCATCGGCCGGGGGCGCCTGGCCGACGTCCTCATGCGGTCCATGCAGGTGGGCGCCGAGGCCCTGGTGTTCTCCCACGAGCTCCACCCGGCCCAGATCCGCAGCCTCGCCGACTTCACCGACCTCAAGATCCTCGACCGAACCCAGATCATCCTCGACATCTTCGCCCAGCGGGCGACCAGCCGGGTGGGCAAGCTCCAGGTCGAGCTGGCTCAGCTGCGTTACATGCTCCCCCGCCTCTCCACCCGGCACACCGCCCTGAGCCGCCTCACGGGCGGGATCGGGGGCCGGGGCCCGGGCGAGACGAAGCTCGAGATCCACCGCCGCCGCGCCTTCGAGCGCATCGGGAGAATCGAGCGGGAGCTGGAGAACCTCCAGCGGAAGCGGGCCCAGGGCAGGCGCCTGCGCCGCAAGCGGGAGGTGCCCATCCTCTCCCTCGTGGGCTACACCAACGCCGGGAAGTCCACCCTCCTGAACGCCCTCACCGAGAGCCGGGTGCTGGTGGCGGACCGGCTCTTCGCCACCCTGGACACGTCGAGCCGCCGCCTGCGCCTGCCGCGCGAGCAGGAGGTGATCGTCACCGACACCGTGGGCTTCATCCACGATCTGCCCAAGGAGCTGGTGGAGGCCTTCCGCTCCACCCTGGAGGAGCTGAACGAGGCCGACCTGCTGCTCCACGTCATCGACGCCTCCTCCCTCCACTGCGAGGAGAACCTGGGGGCGGTCGAGCAGCTGCTGGGCGAGCTGGAGCTGGAGCGGACCCCCGTGCTCCGCATCTTCAACAAGATGGACAAGGCCGACCCAGCCCTGCTGGGGAACCTGTGCCGCCGCTACGGCGGCATCGCCGTGAGCGGCCTCGACCCCCGGAGCCTCATCCCCCTGATCGAGGAGGCCGCCGAGCGGCTCTGGGAGATGCGCGAGCCCGGGGAGCCCGAGTTCGAGCGGGCGGCCGTCTAGCCGGACGCCTTCCCCTCCCTCCGCCCCGAGGGAACCGCGATGTGGAACCTCAACGCACGGATCGGGCGCGCGTGGGCCGCGCCCGCCCTGGCCCTCCTGCTCGGAGGCTGCGCCGCCTCCACCCCCGAGCCGAGCGCGGAGCAGAGCTTCCTCAACCGCACCCTGCAGCGGGTTTCCTCCGCCCTGGAGACCGGCGGGGAGGCGGTCACCACCACCCTGCGGCGGATCGTGCGGGAGCAGCGGGAGGGCTGGGAGGAGATGCGCGAGAGAGAAAGGCGGGAGAAGGAGGCGGCCCCGGCCAAGGCGGGGACCCCCACCGTCCGCCCGCCCCAGCCCGCGCCCGCGGACCGCTTCCCCGCCGGGCGCCTGGCTTCGAGCGAGCAGAACATCGGCTCCCCGCGGCCCGCCCCTCCCCGCGGGCAGGAGGACGGCGGCATCGCGCCGCGGCCGCTCATCCCCCAGACGCCGGATCAGATCCGCGCCCGGCTGGAGGAGATCGGCCGGCTCCTCCCCCAGGAGAGGAACCCGGCCGAGAGGCAGCGCCTGGCCGCCGAGCGGGAGCGGCTCGCCCAGGCCCTCCAGGCCTCCGGCGAGGAGGAGGCCCTCATCCGGGAGAT
>JBBTDR010000373.1:0-3062 GCA_038042665.1 Nitrospinota bacterium | reverse complement strand
CTGCAAGAAGGCCACGGCCGAGCTCAAGTTCGCCGCGGACATGGCCCTGCAGGGGACAGCGGTGCTCACCCTGGACCGCAAGGACTACGCCGCCTTCCTCAAGAAGAACGACGACCTCAACCTGGCCAAGGTGAAGGACCTGGGCCTCTACAAGGAACCCAAGAACTGAGCCGTGGGGCGCTGGGCGATGGGACGTGACGGCGCCGCCGGGCTCGTGTGCCTGGGCGGCTCTCTCCTGCTCTTGTGGGCGACGCTCCACCTCCCCCAGTCGCCCCTGGTGCCGATCGGCCCGGCCTTCTACCCGCGCATCCTGCTCGGGATCACGGCGGGGCTGAGCGCCCTGCTCGTGGTGTCGGACCTCCTGCGCCGCCGCGGCCCGGTGGCGCGGGGGGGCCGCTACCGCCACGTGATCCTCGCCTTCCTCATCTTCGGGGGCTACGTCTTCGCCCTCTCCCCCCTCGGCTACCGCGTGGCCACCTTCCTCTTCGCCTTCCTCCTCCAGGTGGCCCTGGACCCGCCGGAAAGCCGCCAGGCCTGGCTGCTCGTCCTCGCGGTGGCGCTGGGGACGGCGGCGGTGACCTACTACGCCTTCGAGATCTACCTGTTCGTCCTGCTGCCGCGCGGCTGGATCACGGGGTTCTAGCGATGTTCGAGCAGCTCCTCGCCAGCATGGGCGACGTCCTCCAGTTCAAGTACCTCATCCCCCTCATCGTGGGCACCCTGGCCGGCCTGATCGGGGGCGCTTTGCCTGGCGTCACCATCACCATGACCATCATCATCGTGCTGCCCTTCACCTTCGGCCTCGACCCCCTGGCGGGGCTGGCGGCCATGGTGGGGGTCTACGTCGGGGGGGAGTCGGGCGGGCTGGTCACCGCGAGCCTGCTCGGCATCCCCGGCACCCCCTCGGCGGTGGCGACCACCTTCGACGGTTTCCCGATGTCCCAGAAGGGGGAACCGGGCCGCGCCGTCTGGCTGGGCACCTGGGCCTCGTTCATCGCCGGGATCCTGGGCGCCGTCTTCCTCATCGGGGTCACCGGCCCCCTCGCCCGCTTCGCCCTCCGGTTCGGCCCCTGGGAGTTCTTCTCCCTCTTCATCTTCGCCCTCTCGATGGTGGCGGGCCTGACCGAGCACTCCCTCCTCAAGGGCTTCCTCTCGGGCGCGATCGGGCTCGTCATCACCGTCATCGGCTCGGACCCCATCATGGCGGTGCCCCGGCTCCACTTCGGCTCCGAATTCCTCCAGGGGGGCTTCCAGTTCCTGCCCGTCCTGATCGGCGTCTTCGCCTTCGCCCAGATCATGACCGACCTCGAGAAGCTCTCCGCCGGCCGGAGGATGGGCGCGATCGAGACCCCCAGCCTCGCGGTCTCCCACCTGGCCGTCATCTGGGAGATCTTGCGGCGGCCCTTCCTCATGCTCTGGTCCACCCTCATCGGGCTGTGGATCGGGGTGCTCCCGGCCATCGGCGGGAGCGCCGCCAGCGTGATGGCCTACGACCAGGCCAAGAAGTTCTCCAGGCGCCCCGAGAAGTTCGGCACGGGCATCCCCGAGGGCATCATCGCCTCCGAGGCCTCCAACAACGCCAACGTGGCGGGCTCCCTGGTGACCATCATGGCCTTCGGCATCCCCGGCGACGCCGTCACGGCCGTCATGCTGGGCGCCATGATCATCCACGGCATCCAGCCCGGGCCCCTCTTCATCAGCCAGGAGCCGCGCATCGCCTACGGCATCTTCGCCGCCTACATCCTCGCCCACCCGGTGATGATGGTCCTCCAGTGGCTGCTGGCGCACGTCTATCTCCGGATCGTCCAGATGCCCAAGTCCATCCTCTTCCCGGTGGTGCTCGTGCTGTGCACGGTGGGGGCCTTCGCCCTGAACAATACGATGGACAACGTCTACGCCCTCCTCATCTTTGGGATCCTGGGCTACGCGATGGTGAAGTTCGGCTTCCCCCTCGCCCCCCTCATTCTGGGGGTGATCCTGGGGGACGAGATCGAGAAGAACCTCATCCGCGCCCTGATGACCGACGCGGACCCCTGGCTCTTCCTCACCCGGCCCATCTCGGGCGCGATGCTCTTCCTCTCGGTGGCCTCGATCGCGCTCGCCCTCTGGCAGCACCGCCGCACCCAGGCCCGCCTGGCTGGCGAACCCGAGCCCGAGGTGGATTTTTAAGCCTGGGCCGCATCGCCCGCAGCGGGCGCCGTCAGCGGAGGCTTTGACAGGCCGCAGCACGGCGGATAGGGTGGTCCGTTGAGGGGGGGCGAGATGAGAACCAAGACGCTGCGGCTCACGCTGGAGTACTGGAAAGACGGAGATTGGTACGTGGGTCGGCTGCGTGAGCTGCCCGGCGTCGTGAGCCAGGGAAAAACCCTCGGGGCCCTGGAAACCAACATCCGCGACGCCTACCGGCTCATGATGAAAGACCGGCGCCTTCCGGCCTACGCCGGCGCCAAGGCAAAGCTCATCGCCTTGTCGGCATGAAGCGCCGTGCGTTCATCCGGAGGCTTGCGCGGCTCGGCTGTAAGCTGAAACGAACCGGCACCAAGCACGACATCTACCTCAATCCCGTCACCAACGACACCGCCACCGTTCCTCGCCACCAAGAGCTGGCCGACACGCTCTGCAAGGAAATCCTCAAGCAGCTTGGGCTCAAGGATCGCTGATGGTTCGGTGCGGAAGAGGCGACAGGTTTTTGAATTCGGCGAGGGAGGAACCTCTCGGGGCGGGCCCGCCCCTGCCACATCCCCGGGCGGTCCCGCTGGCCCCTGCCGCCGCCGCGTGCCATCCTCCCCGAGGAAACACCGGGGCTTAGGCCCCGTTCTCCATCGGGAGCGCACCGCCATGCAGAGCCTCCTCCAGGGCCTCCTCGCCTGCGCCCTGGCCTATCTCGTGGGCTCGGTCTCGCCCGCCTGGTTCGCCGGGCGGGCCCGGGGGCTGGATCTCCGCTTCGAGGGCACGGAGACCCTCGACGGCGAGAACGCCTGGCGGGTGATGGGGCGGGGGGTGGGGGCGCTCGTCCTCCTGGCCGACCTCCTCAAGGGCCAGCTGGCCGTGGCCCTGGCCTA
>JBBTDR010000372.1:0-1274 GCA_038042665.1 Nitrospinota bacterium | reverse complement strand
CAACGGCTTCTTCACGGCGCGGGTCACTTTTCCGAACCATTTCGCCGCCGCGTCCTGACTGCCCGCCGTGCTCTTCCTCCAGGCCGGAGAGTCGCCCTTGGGGCTGGGCGCGGCGCTGGCCCTGCAATGGCTGGCGGGGTTTCCGCCGTTCTTCCTGCTGAGCCTGCTCTGCGCCTTCGGCCTGGCCTGCCGGCAGGGCAAGAGCTGCTTGCGCTGCTTCGGCCAAGGGCTTCTTTGGTGCGCGGGCCTCGCTGCCGCCGGCTGGATCCCGTTCCTGGAATTCCTATCGCGTTCGGTCCGGGGAGTGCTCCTCTCCGCGGAGTCTGCCGTCGAATATTCCCTGCCGGTCCCGCAACTGCTCAAGGAACTCCTGCTCCCCCAATGGTACGCTTTGAGCCCGGACATCCTGGGCGACCCGGCGATCGTCGCCTTTTACACGGGGGTCCCGGCCCTGATCCTGGCGGCGTGGGGCTGCGGCCTCGGCGCCCGCGAAAAATGGCTCGGCGCGGGGACGCTCGCCGCCCTCCTCCTGAGCCTGGGGGCGAATCTGCCGGGCTACCGGCAGGCTCCCTGCCTGCATGTCTTCCGCTTCCCGGCCAATTGGCTCCTGGCCGCCTCGGCGGGCGTGGCCATCCTCTGCGCGGCCGCAATCGCCCGGTTGCCGGGGCGGAGCGCGGGCTGGCTCTGCGCCGGGCTCATCTCCCTGGACCTGGTGCTCTTCGCCCAGCCCTCCCGGGTCGCCTGGGCGCGCGCCGGTTTCCTCCAAGACCCGCCGGCGTTGGCGCGCCCTCTTTCCGCCGCCCCGGAGCCGATGAGGATATGGCACACCCGCCGGCTCAGGGATGTTTGGACGCGCGGCCGGTTGGAGACCGAAGCCGACTATCTCCTCATGCGCGACTACCTCGCTCCCTCCTTCGGCACCGCCTTCGGATTGCAGGAGGTGTCCAGCTACCAGACCCTGCTCCTGCGCGAGGCCGCGCAGTTCCAATCCCGATTGGCCGCCGCCGGACCCGGCTCGCCCCTGCGCGAGGCCGCGGGCGCGGCCCTCGTGGTGGACATCGAGGAGGGCGCCGATAGGGTCGAGGGCCGGAGCCTGCGCGTGCGGGCCTAGGTGGGGCAAAAACGCAGGATCTTCCTGAGTGAGGATGCCGGGAGCGTCCGGCTCCTCGAGTATGGCCCGGGCCGCGTCCGAGCGCTGGTGGAGACCCGCCGGCCCGCCGACGTGGTTTTCGCGGAGACGGACTATCCGGGCTGGAGGGCCTCCCTGGACGATG
>JBBTDR010000371.1:0-2531 GCA_038042665.1 Nitrospinota bacterium | reverse complement strand
CTCGGCAGGCTCGCCCGCGAAAAGCTCTACGAGAAAGAGCTTCCCCCCTCCCGCATGGCTTATTTCGGCGGTGCCGGCCGGCGGAAAACGCGGGTGGCGCTCTTCGGGACGCTGAAGGTGGGTGCCCCGGTCCGGGGGCCCGCCATCATCGAGTCCCCCTTCACCACCGTGGTCATTGAGCCGGGAGCGACCGCCGTCCGCAACCGGAGCGGCAACCTGGTGATCAAGCCCTAACGACAAAATAAAGGGGAGCCGAAGAGATGGCCCAAGCCGCAGCGAAAAGCCGGAGGCGCCGTGCGCCAGCCCGGCGGGGCGCCTCGATGAGGGGTTCGTCCGCCCGAAAGGGGAGGCGGGTCCAGCTCGACCCCGTGACCCTCGCCGTCTTGAACAAGCGGTTTGAAGCGGTCACCACGAAGATGGCCAACACCCTCCTGCGCACCGGCCGCTCCGGAGTGCTCAACTTGGCGCGGGATTTCTCGACCAGCGTCGTCACCCGGAACTGCGAGCTGCTGACCGGCGCCGAATCGCTCCCCATCCATCACCTCAGCGGCGCGGACCTGATGGCCCGCTCGATGGTGGAGCTCCACCCCGGCCTCAAGCGGGGGGACGCCTTCCTCCATAACTCTCCCTACCACGGGTGCTCCCACCCCGCGGATCATACCATTCTCGTCCCCGTCATCGACGAGAGGGGAGTTCACCACTTCACGGTTTGGGTCAAGGCCCACCAGGCCGACTGCGGCAACAGCCAGCCTACCACCTATATGGGCCACGCTCGGGATGTGTATGAAGAGGGGGCGCTCATTTTTCCCCCCACCAAGGTGCAGGAGAACTACCGCGACATCGAGGACTTCGTCCGTCTATGCCGGATGCGGATCCGCGTGCCCGAACAATGGCACGGCGACTACCTGGCCATGATCGGGGCGGCGCGCATCGGTGAGCGCGAGATCCTGGCGATGGGCGGGGAATATGGGTGGGATGTCCTGCATGCCTTCACGGAGAAGTGGTTCGATTACAGCGAGAAACTCATGATCGCCGCCATCCGGAGGCTTCCCAGCGGCTACGCGGAGGCCACGAGCACCCACGATCCGGTGCCGGGCACCCCGCCCGGGGGAATCCCGATCAAGGTGAAGGTCCAGGTGGACAGCGCGAAAGCCATGATCGAGGTGGACCTGCGCGATAACCCGGATGCCATGCCCTGCGGGCTGAACCTCTCCGAGGCCTGCGCCCGGACGGGGGCCATGATCGGCGTCTTCAACAGCATCGACGACATCGTGCCCACGAACGCGGGCAGCTTCCGGCGCATCCGGGTCCACATCCGCGAGGGCTCGGTTGCCGGCGGCGGCAAGCACCCCACCAGCATGTCCGTGGCCACGACAAACTTGGCCGACCGGGTGACGAACCCCGTCCAGCGGGCCTTCTCCCAGATCCAGGATGGCATCGGCCTGGCCGAGTGCGGGGCCATCTTCCCCGCCTCGATGGGAGTCATCTCGGGTTTCGATCCCCGGAGCAATGGCGAGCCCTTCGTGAACCATCTTTTCCTGATGGTCACGGGGGGCGCCGGGGCCGGCAAGACCGACGCCTGGCTCACCATCCTGCACGCGGGCAACTCGGGGATGTGCTTCGTGGACGGCATCGAGCTGGACGAGCTTCACTTTCCCATCCTCATCAAGACGCGCCGGCTCCTGCCCGACACCGAGGGCGCGGGCCGGACGGTCGGGGCGCCCTCGGGCTTCGCCGAGTACGGCCCCGTGGGCGGGGGCAGGCTCGAGGTGGTCTACGTCTCGGACGGCGCCATCCATCCCGCCAAGGGGACCTTGGGAGGGCTGGACGGCGCCCCCTGCCGGAACTACCGCCGCAAGACGGACGGAGAGCTTGTGGAGCTGCCCGCCTGCGCCGACATCATCCTGGAGCCGGGCGAGACGGTGGTCTCCTACTGCACCGGCGGGGGCGGCTACGGCCCGCCCTGGGAGCGCCCCGCCGAGAAAGTCCGCCGCGACGTGGAGGAACGCTGGATCTCGCGCGGGCGGGCCGAGGAGATCTACGGTGTGGTGCTTGATGGCCACGGCCGCGTGGACGCGGCGGCCACCGCCGCGAGGCGCCGCGCCATGGCCGCATCCTGAATCCCACCCCTCACCGCGCCAAGAGGAACCGCGCCATGAAGCTCAAGAACAAAGTCGCCATCGTGACCGGAGGCTCCCAGGGCATCGGCGAGGCCATCTGCCTCCGCTTCGCGAAGGAAGGGGCCAAGGTGGCCGTCGTGAACGCCCGCAACCCCAAGCGCGGGCAGGCGGTGGCCAAGGCCATCGCGGGGGCGGGGGGCGTCGCCAGGGCCTACCGCTGCGACGTCTCCAAGCGGGCCCAGGTCCAGGGGCTGGTCAAGAAGGTGCTCAAAGACCTCAAGGCGTTCGCCGACGCCGAGCGCATCAAGGCGATCGTGATCCGCATCGACAGCCCCGGTGGCGCGGTCGGGCCGTCGCAAGAGATCTACGACGCGATCAAAATCTTTTTGGGCAAGGGCAAATAACGCATCT
>JBBTDR010000370.1:0-9442 GCA_038042665.1 Nitrospinota bacterium | reverse complement strand
GACCCCGGCCTCGCCCTCGAGGAAGAGGGGCTTCTCGAGCTTGATGGAGAGGAAGAGGGTGGTGGCGAGGGTGCGGTCGGCGATGTAGTCCTGGCTCCGCAGCGTCTCCATCACGGACTCGACGGTGGAGAAATCCATCTCGGGCTTCTTGCGCCGCGCGGCGCCCGCTTGGCTAGAGGTCACGATTTCCTTCCCTTGGAGGATGCCATCTCGCCGGCGGCGGCCTCGATGGCGTCGATGATCTTGACGTACCCCGTGCAGCGGCAGAGGTTGCCCGCGATGCCCGCCTTGATCTCGTCGCGGCTGGGCTTGGGGTTCTTCCCGATGAGTTCATAGGCCGCCACGATCATGCCCGGCGTGCAGAAGCCGCACTGGATGGCCCCGAGCTCGATGAACTTCGTCTGGATGGGGTGGAGGTTCTCGACCGTCCCGATGCCCTTGACCGTCGTGATCTCGCGCCCGTCGGCCTGCACCCCCAGCGCGCAGCAGGCGTTCATGGCGACGCCGTCGAGCAGCACGGTGCAGGCGCCGCAGTCGCCCGCCTCGCAGCCGTTCTTCACCTCGGTGAAGCCCAGGTCGCGGAGGAGGTAGAGGAGCGAGGTGTGGGCCGTGACCTCCGTGCGCACCTCGTCCCCGTTGACGGTGAACGAGACGGGCAGCTTCTTCGGGGCCGCGTGCGCGGCGGCCCGCTTCGGGGCGGCCTTCGCGCGGGCGGCCTTCTTCGCCGGGCGCGCTGGCTTCTTCTTCGTGGCGGTGGCCATGGATATGTGATCTCCCGTGGGTTGCGAGAGCGGGTGGCTAGCCCTGGTCCAGGGGGATGCCCAGCGCTTGGCAGATGAGCCGCCGGGGCAGGACCTCGCACATGAGCTTGCGGTACTCGGCCGAGGCACGGATGTCGTCGATGGGGGCGGAGGCCTCGCGGCAGGCCTCGGCGGCGCGCTGGGCGAGGGCCAGGTCCACCGCCCGGCCGGCGAGGATCTTCTCGGCCTCGCGGCAGCGGATGGGGGTGGGGTTGACCGACCCCAGGGAGATGCCCGCCTCCTGGCAGACGCCGCCCTTCATCCGGAGCACCACGGCCGCCCCCACCACGGTGATGGCCATGGCGTTGCGGCGGGCCAGCTTGTAGTAGCCCCACGCGTGGTTCTTGCCCGGGGCGGGGAAGGCGACCTCGGTGATGATCTCGCCCGCCTTGATGGCCGTCTTGCGGTAGCCGGTGAGGAACTTGTCGAGGGGCACGCTCCGCTTCCCGCCGGGCCCGGCGAGGCGCACCGCGGCCTTGAGGGCCAGCAGCGGCGGCACGAGGTCGGCGGCCGGGCCGCCGTCGATGAGGTTGCCCGCCACGGTGGCGCGGTTGCGGATGATGGGGCCGGCGAACTTGGCCGCCATCGCCGGGAGGATGGGGGCCTCGCGGGCGATGAGCTTGTTCTCCAGCAGGTCGGTCATGGTGGTGAGGGCGCCGAGGCGGACCTCCCCCTTGGCCATCGAGATGCCCCGCAGGCCGCCGATGCGCGCGAGGTCGATGACGAGCTGGGGCAGGCCGTCGTGGGTGTGCCGCAGGTCGGGGAGGAAGTTCGTCCCCCCCGCGATGAACTTGTATTTCTTGCCCTTCGCCGCCTTGAGGGCCCCTTGGATGGTGGTGGGAGCCGCGAAATCGAACCCTCGCATACCCGTCCGTCCCCTTGAATGGCCGTGAGGCCGCTGTCCAGTTTCGGCCGATCCGCCCGGAGGAATCCGCCTCCCTGGACGCTGCTTTCAGCCGTGAATGAGGGATGCCGCCCTCGAAAGGCCAAGGCAGCGGGCCCTGCCCCCGGAGAGGGGCCCGGGGCGGACGCAGCCCACTCTCTTTCTCGGGCGGGGCTACCCTATCAATCCGCCCGGGGGAGGTCAAGCGCGGCGCGCCTTGCGCCGGTGGCGGCGGGAGCCCTAGAATTTGGGGACTTCGCGCCGTCCCGCGGGTTTCCCCTTCCCCGGAGGTGGACCATCCGCCCGGAATCCTCCCTCCTCCCCCGGCGCCCCCGCCTGGCCCTGGTCAGCCTGGGCTGCAAGCTCAACCAAGCCGAGGGGGATGCCATCCGCCACGGCTGCGCCGGGGCGGGCTACGAGCTGGTCTCCTTCGAGGAGGAGGCCGAGGCCTACGTGGTCAACACCTGCACCGTCACCTCCCGGGCCGACCGGGAGGGCCGCCGCAAGTGGGCGGCCTTCGCGGCGGGGCGGATGGGGGAACGGGCCGAGGTGCTCATCGAGCGCGGGCGCCGGGAGGGGGGCCTCCTGAGCGGCCTCACCGACAACTACCTGCGCGTGATCATGGAGGGGCCCGGCGCGTGGCGGGGCCGGCTCCTGCCGGTCCGCCTCGGGCCCCTCCCGCGCGGCCGGGAGGCCAGGGGCCGGGCGGCCCGCGCGGACTTCTTGTGGGGGGAGGCCCCGTGAGCGGCGCCCAGGACCGGCCGGACTCCTTCGACGAGGGCGGCCAGGAGATCCACGAAGAGGTGAGCTCCAGGCCCGTCATCACCCTTCTCTCCGACTTCGGGCTGGACGATCATTACGTCGGGGTGATGAAGGGGGTGATCCTCTCCATCAACCCCGAGGTCCAGATCGTGGACATCAACCACGCCATCCCCCCCTTCGACATCGCGGCGGGGGCCCTCGTGCTGGCGAACGCCTACCACTACTTCCCCAAGGGGGCCATCCACCTCGCGGTGGTGGACCCGGGGGTGGGGGGGGACCGCCGCCCGGTCATGGCCGCCACCGAGAACTACTTCTTCATCGGCCCCGACAACGGCCTCCTCACCTACATCTACGACGACCCCGCCTTCCTCTGGGTGCGCCACCTGCGCGCGGTGGAGTACTTCCTGGACAAGGTGAGCTCCACCTTCCACGGCCGGGACCTCTTCGCCCCCGTGGCGGGCCACCTCTCCCTCGGCGAGTCCCCCGGGAACTTCGGGCCGATCGTGGACGACCCGGTGCGGCTCCCGGACGCCCACCCCGAGGTCGGGCCGGACGGCTCCATCCACGGCCAGGTGGTCTACGTGGACCGCTTCGGCAACCTCATCACCAACATCGACACCAGCGCCTTCTGGGCGGGGGAGAGCCTCGCCGGGACCGAGGAGGAGAACCTCCTCCCCATCGTCGAGGTGTCGGGGAAGACGATCCGGGGGATGAGCGAGTACTACGGCGCCGTCCCGCCCGGGGAGCTGGGGGCCCAGCTCAACAGCTGGCTGCGCCTGGAGATCTTCGTGCCCGAAGGCAACGCCGCCCAGGCGCTCCGGGCGGGCAGGGGCCTGCCCGTCAAGGTGCGCTTCGAGAAAGCGGGTTGAGGGGGGCCGCAGGCCGCTCGCGGCCCCCGCGGAGGGTTTCTCGCCACAAGCGGAGGTTGACCATGAGCCACGCGCCCGTGCGCTTCACGGTGTACAGCGATTTCCTCTGACCTTGGTGCTTCAATTCGGCCGTGCGACTGAAGAAGATCAAGGAAGAGTACGGGGACAAGGTGGACATCCAGTACCGGGTCTTCATGCTCCGCCCCGAGCCCGACCCCAGCGCCGTCTTCAACGAGCACCGCCGGGCCGGCTGGGCGCGCGCGGGCGCGGGGCCCGACGCCGGGGATTTCCACCCCTGGGAGAGCGAGGGGCCCTACCCGAACTGCTCCCTCCCCTCGGCCGAGGCGGGCATCGCCGTCCGCGGCCAGGGGCCCGAGGCCTGGGACCGCTTCCACCTGAACCTGCTCCGGGCCTTCTTCACCGAGAACCGCAACGTCTCGGACGTGAGCGTCATCCTCGACGTGGCCGGCAAGAGCGGGGTGGACGTGGCCCTCGTCCGCGACGCCCTCGAGAGCGGCGTCCACCGCCGCCAGGCGTTCGCCGAGTACACGGAGGCGGTGGGGCAGGGGGTGACGGGCATCCCCTCGGTGGCGGTGAACGACAAGGCGCTGCTCGTGGGCGCGGTGCCCATCGAGCAGTACCGGGCGGTCATCGAGAGCATCCTCGCGACCGGGGATCTCCCGGGCCGGGCCCCGGGCGGGCTCCCGGTCCTCTGACGCTCCTTCGCGCGGCGGGAGGTTCCCCCTCGTGCCCCAAGGGATGAGCGGCTGCATCAGCGACGTGCCCGGCTTCCTCCTGGGCCACGCGCAGGACCTGCGCGCCCTCACCGGGGCGAGCGTGGTCCTCTGCCCGCCCGGCGCGGTGGGGGCGTGCGAGCTGCGCGGCACCGCCACCGCCACCCGCCACATGGACGCCCTGCGGCCCGAGCACCTGGTGGGGAACGTGGACGCCATCCTCCTCACCGGGGGGAGCGCCTTCGGGCTGGGCGCCGCCGACGGGGTGATGGAGTTCCTCGAAGGGCAGGGAAGGGGCTTCCCCGCGGCGGGGTTCACGGTGCCCACCGTGGCGGCGGGGGTGCTCTTCGACCTCAGGTTCGGGGACGGGCGGGTGCGCCCGGACGCCCGGATGGGCCGCGCGGCCTGCGAGGCCGCCCAGGCCGCGGCGGGCCCCGAGGGGAGCGTCGGGGCGGTCACGGGGGCCACGGACGGGAAACTCCTCGGCCCCGGCCAGGCCATGAAGGGAGGGCTGGGCACCGCCAGCCTGGCGCTGCCCGGGGGCGGGAAGGTGGGGGCCCTCGCGGTGGTGAACGCCTTCGGCGGGGTCCACGACCCCGACACCGGAGAGATCCTCGCCGGGCCCCGCGCCCTCCCGCCGGAGCGGGGCTTGATCGACACCGAGGCCTACCTCCGCTCCCGGGGGCGGCCCGCCCAGGGCTTCGCCTCCCCGGGGGAGAACACCACCCTCGCCGTGGTGGCCACCGACGCGGGGCTCACCAAGAGCGAGGCCTACAAGCTGGCCCAGATGGCGGCGAACGGCCTCATCCGCGCGGTGCGGCCCTCCTACACCACCGTGGACGGCGACATGGTCTTCGCCCTCGCCTGCGGGGGCCGGCGGGCGAACCTGGACGACCTGGGCGCGGCCGCCGCCGCGGCCCTCGCGCGCGCCATCTGCCGGGCGGTGATCGAGGCGGAGGGCTTCGGGCGCGTGCCCGCCTACCGGGACCTGCGGTGACCCAGGGCGGGGAGGCCGGGCCCCAGCGGGCGCCCTGGGGGGCGTGGGACTACTTCGACCTCGGCGTCATCAGCGTCACCCACGGGCTGAGCGACGGCTTCAACAACATGCTGGTGCCCGTCCTGGCCCTCATCGTCGTGGACCTGAAGCTCTCGCCCGTGGAGGCGGGGGCCCTCCTGAGCGCCTTCAGCCTGGCCGTCCTCCTCTTCCAGTACCCGCTCTCCCTCCTGGCGGACGCCTCGGGGCTGAAGAAGACGGTGCTCATCGCGGGGATGGGGCTCTCCGCCCTGGCCTTCGTCCTCATGGGCTGGACGGGTTCGTTCGCCTCGCTGCTCGCCCTCGCCTTCATCGCGGGGGCGGGGAACACGGTCTACCACCCCTGCGGCACCGCCCTCGCCGCCGAGCGGTTCCCCCTGAACCGGGCCTTCGCCATCTCCTACCAGAGCCTGGGGGGCAACGTCGGGACGGGGATCATGCCGGTGGGGCTGGCGGCGCTGGCCGCGGCCGCGGGCTGGCGGGAGGCGCTCGCGGCCTTCGCCCTCCCGGCCCTGGTGCTGCTCCCCCTGGTGGGGATGCGCTTCGCCGACCGGCCGCGCGCGGGCCGCCCGGCGGCTGGCCCGCCCGGCCGGGGCGAGGGCTCCTGGGAGCTGACCCGGCGGGTGCTCCGCAACCGCAACGTCCTCCTCCTCGCCCTCACCTACACCCTGCGGAGCATGGGCACCAAGGGGATGATCGGCTTCCTGCCCCTGCTCGGAGCCCAGCTGGCCGGGATGAGCACGCCCGCCATCGGGCTGGCCATCTCCCTCCACTTCGGGATGGGGGCGTTGACCAAGCCCGTCATGGGCTGGCTCTACGACCGCTGGGGGGCGCGCTCGGCCCTGGTGGTCCCCCTGGCGCTCACCGGGGCCTTCGCCCTCGCCATGCCGTTCTCCCCCTGGGAGGCCGCGCTCATCGCCCTGGCGGGGCTCTCGGGGCTGGTGAGCTTCGTGAGCCCCATCATCCTCACGGCGACGGCGGACCATTGCGACGAGGACGTGCTGGCCTCCTCGGTGGGGGTCATCTACGCCTGCGACGGGCTGGCCTTCATCTCCCCCCTGATCGGGGGCTGGCTGGCCGGGCGCTTCGGCCTGGGGTCGAGCTACGTGTTCTTCGCGCTCACCATCTGGATGGGGGTGGCGGTCTCGACGCTCCTCCCCCGGGGGAGGCGAGTGATCGGATGAACGTTGTCAAAGCCTCAGATTCATTTGGGTCATGGGATTGGTATGGTGGGCCGAAACGCAAAAGGGGAACCATTTCTTCGGTAGGCGCTTTCCGGGAAGAAAATCAAGCTGAGGCTGAGGGAAGGAAGAACAAGAATGATCCACCGCCCATTTACTTTCGCTGGAGTGGAAGATGTCCGAAGGCATACCGCCTGACCTTGAAGGTCTTCGGTACTTTGATGATCCGGCAATTCGCCGCATGGTGGCCAAAACCGCCATTCGCACCAAAGCACTCACCATAGGTCAGTTTGTGGATATGGTTTTTGATGATTGTTATTCAGAGCAGGATTTTGATGAGCGCGCGCAAAAATGGATTGAAGCCATCAACGGGGTGGTTGACCCGCCTTGGGGTGTGAATGAGCTCAAGGATTGGGCTATGAACCGAAGAGGCTTACGACGCCAAGGACCGCGTTTTTCTTCGTAGATCGTCTGCGCATTCAGGGAAAATCTTGATCACGTCTTCGAGGCGCTCGCCAGCCTTTACGTGCAGGTATGCCTCTTCAAGTTTTTCTGCGTAGGAAAGATTCTCTCGCAGAAACTCGACAAGTCTAGATTCAGCAGAGGCCTTTGGAATCTCGTTACTTCCCATGATATTTCCCTCCTCACCGCCCTCAAATGTAAAACATGGTTGATTGTTAATCAAGCTCTACTTATAGCCTGGAAATACTCAAATAACAAAAATTGACTTCGTGAGACTACACACAATCCAATGGCAAGCTGGACCGCAAATGGAGACCCACCGAACAAGGAGGGATGTGCGATGCCCCGTGAATACCTGAAGGGAACCTGGCAGGAGAACCGCGCGTTCTCGCCCGCCGTCGTGACGCGCGGGGGCAAGATGGTCTGGCTCGCCGGGGTGGGGATGCGGGCGGACGAGGAGGGGAAATCCCTCGCCGGCGACTTCGAGGCCCAGGCGCGCGCGAGCTTCCGGGCCATCGGGCGCACCCTCGAGCGCGCGGGGGGGAGGCTCCAGGACATCGTCACCATGACGGTCTTCATCATCGACGCCCGCCACGGCGACCGCTTCGTGGAGACCCGCAAGGAGTACTTCCCGGGGGGCTTCCCCGCGAGCGCCCTCATCATGGTGGCGGGCTTCGCCCACCCCGACATGATGGTGGAGATCCAGGCCGTCGCCGTGGTGGGGGAGGAGTAGCGGACGGCCGCCGGAATTCCCCCTCACCCCGGCCCTCTCCCGAAGGGAGGGAGATGAGGGTTGCGGGGCCGTGGGAGGCCTCTGGCCCAGGTGCCTCGAACAGTGCGGCGGTTGCCCTGGGCTCCCCCGGGATGGAATAATGCCGCGTCCATCCAGGTTCAAGCTGAGGGGGCCGGCGTGAGGGCCCTCTCCCCGGGATTTCCCGCTGTCCGCCTCGTCGCGGGGTCCGGCCGCCGGAGAGGTTCCCTTGAAGCAGACGGCGCCATTGGTGGAGAGGGGGGGGAACCTCTCCCTGCGGGGGGTGCACAAGCGCTTCGGGAGCCTCCGCGTCCTCGATGACATCAGCCTGGAGGTGGGCCACCAGGAGGTCGTGACCGTCCTGGGCCCCAGCGGCTGCGGAAAGACCACCCTCCTGCGCATCCTGAACGGGCTCATCCCCTGCGAGGAGGGGGAGGTGCTCTTCCGCTCCGAGAGGGTGACCGCGCCCCGCCCCGAGATGGCCATGGTGTTCCAGCACTTCGGGCTCTTCCCCTGGAAGCGCCTCTACCAGAACATCGCCTACGGCCTCCGCATCCAGGGGAGGCCCTCGATGGAGATCGACCGGCTCGTGCGCCGCTACATCGGCCTCGTGGGGCTGGAGGGCTTCGAGAACCACTACCCCTTCCAGCTCTCGGGCGGGATGCAGCAGCGGGCGGGGCTCGCGCGGGCGCTCGCCACCCAGGCCGAGGTGCTCCTGCTGGACGAGCCCTTCGGCGCCCTCGACGCCCTCACGCGCGAGCAGCTCCAGGAGGAGCTGCTCCGCATCATCGACGTCGAGCCCAAGTCCATGGTCTTCATCACCCACAGCATCGACGAGGCGCTCCTCGTGGGGGACCGGGTGGTGGTGATGGGCCCGCGCCCGGGCCGCATCCGCTTCGAGCTGGAGACCGGTTTCGGGCGGGGGCGGGAGATCGAGGCCCTCCGCGCGAGCGGCCGCTTCCAGGCCCTGCGCCACTATCTCTGGGAGGCGCTGCGCCGTCCCGCCTCGGACCCCGGGCCGGTCCCTGGCGCGGCGGGCTTTCGGGGGGAGGGTTCGCCGTGACGACGGTGGCCAAGCCGCGGGCGGAAACAGGCGTGCGGACGGAGGAGGCGCCCCTCCGCTGGTGGCGGGAGCCGCGGGTGTGGGTCCGGGCCGTGTCCCTGGCCGGGGTGCTCGGGGCCTGGGAGGCGCTCGGCTGGACGGGCGCCATCAGGCCCTCGACGTTCAGCTACCCGAGCGTGATCGCGGGCGCCTTTTTCTCGCTTCTGCTCAGCGGCGAGATGCTGAAGGCCGCCTACCAGAGCTCCCAGATCCTGGGCGCGGGGCTGGCCATCGCCATCCCGCTGGGCGTCGTCATCGGCGTGCTCATGGGGCGCTCGAGGCCGTTCGAGTACGCGGTGGACACCTTCGTGTACGCGTTCTACGCCACGCCGGTGGTGGCGCTCGCCTTCCCCATCGCCATGGTGCTGGGGGTGGATTTCGTCGGGAAGACGACCATCGTCGTCTTCTTCGCCATCATGCCCGTCATCATCAACGTGTATCACGGCGTGCGGAACGTGGATTCCGCGCTGCTCGAGGTGACGCGCTCGTTCTGCTCGACCGAGTGGCAGCGCTGGCGGGACCTCATCTTCCCCTCGGTGGTCCCCTACCTGGTGGCCGGGCTCGGGATGGCCTGCGGGCGCGCCCTGGTGGGCATGGTGGTGGCGGAGTTCCTCATGAGCATCTCGGGCCTGGGCGCCCTGAGCCAGGACTACATCGGCAACCTGCAGATGGACAAGGGCCTCGCCCCCGTCGTCTTTCTCATGATCGTCGGGATCATCCTGACGAAGCTGGTGGGTTTCTTCGAGAGCCGCTTCGCTTCCTGGCGGACGGGAAGCGAGCGCTAGCGGGCGGACCATCCTCGATGACCAAGGAGGGGCGAATGATGAAGCGATGCGCACTTTGGACGGCGGCCGTGCTTTCCGCG
>JBBTDR010000369.1:0-1480 GCA_038042665.1 Nitrospinota bacterium | reverse complement strand
AGGGGGAGTCGAGGTGGGTGCCGCTGTGGGTGGATAGGTGCACGTCCTCGGTGGCGCAGTGCATGGAGTCGGGGAAGTAGCTCACGTCCGGGAACTTGTAGGCCTTGGTGCGGCTGCGGCCCAGCTCGGCGTGGGGGACGTACTGGATGACGGTCGGGTTGTTCTCCATCGGGGCGTTCTGGAGGGGGATGCTCAGGTCGACGAATCTGCGGCCCATCGCGTGTGGCTCCTTCTCGGCTCGGTCCGGTGCGCGAAAGTGCGCGGTTCTCTCTCAGCGTTTCCGGCCCTTGGGGGGGGCGGCGGCCTTCTTCGCCCCGGCGCCCGTCCCCGAGGGGGCGAGCGAGGCCTTCACTCCCTTCTTGAGGGTGGGGAAGACCTCGTGGTGGGCCAGGCGGGCGGCCTGGAGCATGTAGGGGGCGCCGCAGTAGGTCAGCATCTGGAGGATGACCTCCATGATCTCCCGCTTGGTGGCCCCGCAGTTCCAGGCGGCCTGGACGTGGGTGCGCAGCTGGGGCAGCGCGTTGGCCATGACGCAGGCGGCCACCGCGCAGAGTTCCCGCGTCTTCTGGGGGAGCACGCTGCGGTCGTAGAGCCCCCCGTAGGAGAAGTTCATGAAAATCTCCATGAACTCCTGGCCGCCCCACTCGGCCATGTCGCGGCCGACGCGCTCGGTGAACTCCCGGCTCCAGAGCATGGTGGCGCGCTTGAGGGCGCGGGGCGGGATCTTGGCGTTGCGCCTGGCGGGCATGTTCCCTCCTTCGGTGCGGATGCCGGGGCGGCCGGTCAGCCCCCCGTGGCCGAGGGGTGCTGGGAGGCCACCACCTTCAGGGGCTTGCCGTGGGGGTTGGTCATCTTGTGGCAGGACCAGGCGGGGGAGAAGACGGCGTCCCCCGCCCCGCACTCGACGGACTTGGGGCCGTCGGGCTCCATCACCCAATAGACCCCGTTGCCCTCGATGATGGCGGCCACGGTGTCCTTGTCCTGGTGGTCGTGCCAGGGCTCGCCCTTGCCCGGGTCGAACTCCACGACGCTCAGGGAGAGCCGGGCGCCGTGCTTGGCCTGGGTGACGAGCCGCTGGGCGCGGATGCCGGGGTGGAGCTCGAAGAACTGAACCTGCTTGCCCTCGACGATGGTCGGACGGATGGGGTTGGTCATTCCCCGGAACTCCTCTTTTTTGAAACCGGCTTGAAAAAACGAGGGAAATCCGCCCTTTGCTAACACGGGAGACCAGGAGTGTCAATTCCGGACGCAACCGGGGCGAAAATCCTTTTTAACGTCATGGAAATTTCGAGGAAACCCATCCGAAACACAGAAACGGTAAGGTTTCCTCATTCAATCGCCCGGCGGCGGAGGGCTGCGAGGCCCGGAGCCGCCGCAGTAGCCCGTCGGGGTTTATCGGACATACAGTGGCTGGGGACTCTTTTTATCACCCAGGCGCGCCCGGACCGCGCGCCCCCTGTCAGGGAGGTGACGGAGGAGC
>JBBTDR010000368.1:0-3151 GCA_038042665.1 Nitrospinota bacterium | reverse complement strand
GGAAGAGGCGGATGCTCTGAAAGGTGCGCGCGATCCCGCGCGCGAGCACCGCGCTCGGCCTCAGGCCCAGGGTGCTCCGGCCCTCGAAGATCACCTCTCCCGCCGTGGGGGGATGAATGCCCGTCATCACGTTGAAGGCGGTGGTCTTTCCCGCCCCGTTCGGACCGATGAGGCCCACCACCTCCGCCGGGCGCACCTCGAGATCGAGGCCGTCCAGGGCCACCAGCCCCCCGAACCGCCGGGTAAGGCCCCGGCACGCGAGCAGGGAGGCGCTCACCGGCGCTCCTCCCCGGGCGGCCCGGGCGGCAGGGCACCCGGAGACAGGCGGAGCCCCCGCGCCCCCAGGAACCCCTGGGGCCGGAGCACCATCATCACCACCATCGCGCCCCCGAGGATCATGGGCCGGAAGAGGGTCAGCTCCCGCAGGGCCTCGGGAAGAACAACGAGGATGAGCGCCCCCAGGATGACCCCCGGCACGCTCCCCATCCCCCCCAGCACCACCATGCAGAGGATGATGACCGATTCGAAGAAGGAGAAGCTCTCGGGCGATACGAAGGTCTGCTTGGCCGCGAAGACCACCCCGGCGAAGCCCGCCCAGGCGGCGCCGAAGGCGAAGGCCAGGAGCTTCGCGTGGACGATGTTCACCCCCATGCACTCGGCGGCGGACTCATCCTCCCGCATCGCGGCCCAGGCGCGGCCGGTGCGGCTGCGGTCCAGCCTCCCCACGATGAACATGGTGAACAGGCACAGGACGAGGACGAGGTAGAAGAAGTGCATGGGCTGGGAGAGGCGGAACTCGCCCAGGTAGGGCCTCCCGATACCCAGGATGCCGTTGGGGCCGCGCGTCACCTCGTCCCAGTTGTTGAGCACCAAGCGGATGATCTCGCCGAAGCCGAGGGTCACGATGGCCAGGTAGTCCCCCCGCAGGCGCAGCACGGGGATGCCGAGCAGGACGCCGAACACCGCGGCGAGCGCGGCCCCCACGGGCAACGCCGCCCAGAAGGGGAGGCCGTAGCCGGTGTGGAGGAGGGCGTAGGAATAGGCCCCCACGGCGTAGAACGCGACGTAGCCCAGGTCGAGCAGCCCCGCGAAGCCCACCACCACGTTCAGGCCCAGGGCCAGCATCACGTAGATGCCCGCGACGACGAGCACGTCGGTCTTGTAGCGGTCGAGCCCCCAGGGCAGGGCAAGGACCGCCAGCAGCACCAGGGCCGCCACCCGCCGGTCGCGCAAGGCGCCGAGGCAAGACTCCCCCCCCCGGGCGGCGGCGGCCTCCGCCCGGGCCAGCCGCAGGGCCACCCCCTCGCGGGCCATCACCCAGCGGACCGCCCGCCCCGCCGCGACGAGGGCCGCGCACCCGAGGCCGATCCCGAGCGCCCCCCGCCATCCCGAGAGCGGGAGCGCCAGGAAGGCGAACCACAGGCCCCACAAGGGAGCGGCGGCCCAGCCCCTCATGCGCGGTCCACCCCGGTCGAGCCCCCGAGGATGCCCTCGGGCCGGAAGATGAGCACCACGACGAGCACGGCGAAGGCGAAGACGTCCTTGTAGACGGCGGAGACGTAGCCCGCCCAGAAGCTCTCCAACAGGGCGAGGACGAAGCCGCCCACGAAGGCCCCCGTCACGTTCCCGATGCCCCCCAGCACCGCCGCCGTGAAGGCCTTGATGCCGACCAGGAAGCCGATGTAGTGGTTCACCAGCCCGTAGTACATCCCCACCATCACCCCCGCCACCGCCGCCAGCACCGAGCCGATGGCGAACGTCGCGGCGATCACCCGGTTCACGTTCACCCCGACCAGGGCGGCCATGGTGCGGTCCTGCGCCGTGGCGCGCATGGCCCGGCCGAGGCGGGTGCGGTGGATGAAGAGCTGGAGGCCCGCCATCATCGCGGCGGCGGCCAGGAAGATGAACACCTGGAGCCCGCTCACGTGGGCCCCCATCACCTGGAAGCTCCCCAGGGGAAGCAGGTTGGGAAAAGCCTTGTCGCGGGCGCCTTGGGCCACCTGGACGTAGTTCTGGAGGAAGATGCTCATCCCGATGGCGCTGATGAGAGGGGAGAGCCGCGGAGCCCGGCGCAGCGGCCGGTAGGCCAGGCGCTCGAGGGTCACACCGTAGGCCGCGCAGTAGATCATGGGGATGAGGAAGACGAGCAGGATGGAGAGGGCGAGGCTCTGCTGGGTCAGCCCCATCGTCCCCACGACGGCGAGGGTGGCGATGCCGACGTAGGCGCCCATCATGTAGATCTCGCCGTGGGCGAAGTTGATGAGTTGGAGGATGCCGTACACCAGGGTGTAGCCCAGGGCGATCAGGGCGTACACCGAGCCGGCGACCATCCCGTTCACGATCTGCTGGGTGAGCATCCTGCCCCCTGCCGTCCTCGAGAAATCGGTCCGCTCTCAAAAAGAGGGGGGAGGCCGGGCCTCCCCCCTCTTGCCGCCTCCCCTCACATCCGCCCGGGGCGCATCAGTTCAGCTGGACGAACTTGCCCCCCCTCACCTGCCACATCACATAGGGGCTCTCGAGCACGTCCCCCCTGGCGTTGAATTGGATCTTCCCCAGGGCGGTGTCCCACGCCTTGCTGCGCAGGTGGGCGGCGATCCGGGCGCCGGCCGTGGCGTTCGTCTCCTGGATGGATTGCAGGATGAGGTTCGCCGCCACATAGGAGTAGATGGTGTAGGCGCCCACCTCCTTGCCGAAGCGCTCGCGGTGCTTGCCGATGACCCCCTGGGCGGCGGGGATCTTCGCCTGGTCCGGGGTGAAGGTGATGTAGCTCCCCTCCGCCGCCTTGCCGGCGATCTTGAAGAACTCGTCCACGTACACGCCGTCTCCGCTCATGAAGGCGGCGTTCATGCCCAGCCGCTCGCGCATCTGCTTGACGAGGAGGATGGCCTCGGGGTGGATGCCGCCGAAGAAGACGACATCGGGGTTCTTCTGCTTCGCCGCGGTGAGGACCGGGGTGAAGTCCTTGTCCCCCTGGACGATGCCGCTGTAGAAGTCGGCCTTGATCCCGATCTTGGCGAGGAAGCGCCGGGTCTCGTCCGCGAGGCCCTGGCCGTAGGTCGTCTTGTCGTGCAGGATGGCGATGTTCTTCGCCTTCAGCTTGTTCTTGATGAAGTCGGCCGCCACCTGGCCCTGCTGGTCGTCGCGCCCGCAG
>JBBTDR010000367.1:0-3747 GCA_038042665.1 Nitrospinota bacterium | reverse complement strand
AAGGCGGTGGCCCAGGGAGACGTAGAGCAGGGCCAGGATGGCCAGGAGGGGCAGGAGGTTGCCCGTCGCCCGCCGGCCCATCTCCAGGCTCATGAGGAGGAGGATGAGCCCGAAGACAAAGTCCTGGGGGCGGACGGGCTCCCCGATGTGATCCGCGAGGAATTGATACTGGAAGATCCAGTAGAGGAGCGCGGCGATGCCCACCGCCATCGCCAGCCCGTCCAGGAGGCTCGGCCGGCGCTGGGGGGAGCCCTTCCCCGCGGGGTAGAGGAGGAAGCACAGGAGGAGGGTCCCCAGGAAGTAGAGCCCCCGGTGGCTCTCGGAGGACCATATCCCCCAATAGGCCGTGTAGACGTAGTAGGCGGAGAAGAGGGCGGCGAAGATCTTCCCGCCCCAGAGATAGGCGGGCGCCAATCTCCGGTTCTCGGTGACTCCCTCCCCCACGAGCCCTGAGGCCCGGAGGAGGTCGATGATGCGGTCCCCCCATCCCATCCGCAACCCCTCCTCTGGGCGCACCAAGCCCTCGGGCGCCCGCTCGCCCCCGGCCCTCCAGGTGCCTCTATTGCAGGAGTTCCTTGGGGAACTTCCCTTTCTTGTCCTTCCAGAACTGAATCGCCGCGGGATGGATCTTCACCCCCGCCCCCGCCAGGCCCGCGAAATCGCCGGTCATGGTCGCCCAGTTCTTGCCGACCTTGGCAAGCTCGTCGCGGTTCTCGAAGGTGGCCTTAAGCATGGCGGTCACGATGCGGTCCGGGGTGGCGTCCAGGGCGAGCCACCAGACGCCGTACCGCACCCCGGGGACGGGCGCGTCCACCCCCTGGATGACGCCCGCGGGGATGGTCACCCTCTCGTAGTAGGGATGCTTCGCCCGGATCTTCTCGTACTCCTCATCCGTGATGGGGATGTAGCGGACGGGCTTCGTGAAGGCGATCTCCGTGATCGCGGGCATGGTCCAGGGAGCGCCGGCCGAGGAGTACATGTCCACCTGCCCGTCCCTCAGCGCCCGGCCTCCCGCGCCGAATTCCAGGCGGAAGATCTTCGAGTTGTCGAAGATGCCCAGCGCCTGGAGGATGAAGCGCGAGTTCACCTCGCTGCCGCTCCCCGCCGGGCCCACCAAGAGGCGCTTGCCGGCCAGGTCCTTGAAGGTGTGGTAGGGGGAGTCCTTCAGGACCACGAAGATCTGGGTCTGATCCACGATCTTGGCGATGGCCCGGATGTTGCGGATTTTGGGCTTCCCCGCCCACAGGCCCACGCCGTTCCAGGCGTCGTACATGTTGGGGATGTGGGCCCAGCTCGTGTCCATCTCCCGGGCGCCCATCCGGCGGATGCTCTCCACCGAGCCTCCCGTGGCGCCTTGGGAGAAGCGCGCGACCTGCCCCGCCTTCTCGTTGAGGAGCGTGACGGCGACACCCACCTGCACCGCCCAGGCGCCGCCCGCGGGCCCGCCGCCGAAGGAGACCATCGGCAGCTCCGCCGCCAGTGACCGCGCGGCCGGGTAAAGCCAGGCCGCCCCCACAGCCAGAAGGGCGACGAACAACCCCATTACGGAACTCCTCGCGTAGCGCATTTTGCCTCCCTCCCCTCCTCCTCCGCGCGACGCGCCCCCCTTGGGCCCCGGTCCCCCGGGCCATCGCGCTCTCGGATCGATGTCTCCAAGAGAGGAATGCCCCCTCGACGGCGGCGAAGCCAGTCCGGACGCTCACATCCTTTTTGACCCGCGCCCGGATTGTCTTCCCCTCTCTTATTTTGGAGGAGTTTATAGGAAATTCGCGTCTCCTGTCTATCGAACCTGGCCTTTCGATAACGTTGCGGCGGCAGAAGTTCGCGCATTGAAATTTGACGTCAATCGCAAAAAGTGCTTGGAAATCAGCCGCTATCCAGAGGTGGCGGTTCCGCCGGTCACAAGCCCCTCCACTCCCCCCCTCCCAAGGGGAGAGGGGGGCCAGGGCCCGAAAAGGGAGCCCCGATTGCGCGCGCTTGGCCCGTGAACCACTGGCGAGACTTCACCCCTCAGTCCACCGCCCCGCCGCACATGGCCAGGGCGATGAGGGCGTAGACCTTCGCCCCGTCCTCCAGGTCCTGGAGCGGGATGTGCTCGTCGATGGCGTGGGCCTGCCAGGGCTCGCCCGGGCCGAAGAGGGCCCCGCATTCGATGTTCCCGTTCTTGAACATGTGGTAGATCTCGCCGCTCGAGTACCACCCGATGAGGCTGGCCTCCTTGCCCCTCACCGCCCGGCAGGCCGAGCGGACCGCCCGGACGAGGCCGGAGCCTTCGGAGAACTCGAGGGGGTCCCGCTCCTCGCTGGCGCGGATCTCGCCCACGCGGAAGCCGCCCTCCTGGCGGACGACGCGATCCGCCGCCTCCCTCACCCGGGCGCGGATGTCCTGGCTCGTGAGGGGGGGCCACCAGCGGATGTCGAAGGAGGGGGTGCAGAGCTCCGCCCCCACGTTCACCACCTTCCCGCCCCGGATGGTGCCCACGCTGATGGTGTCCTTGCCCAGGCGCGGATGGCCGGGGAGCGGGATTCCCTTGACGGCGGGGATCACCTTGCAGGCCTTCTCGATGGCGTTCACCCCGTCGTCCGGGAAGGCGCCGTGGCTGGCCCGGCCGAGCACGTCGAGCTCGAACCAGATGCGCCCCTTGAACACGTGGGGGACATCGAAGTTGGTCGCCTCCCCCAGGATGGCCGCCCGGGCGGGCACGAGGCCCTTCTCGAAGGGGTAGCGCAGGCCGTAGCGGCCCGCGGTCTCGTCGTCCACCGCGGCGACGAGGTAGAGGTCGCCCTTGAGGCGAACCCCCGAGGCGCGGCTGGCCCGGCCGGCCTCCAGCATCCCGGCGCGCATCTGCCGCGAGACGTAGGCGAGGCCGCTGTACGTCAGGCAGAAGACCGGCAGGGCCAGGTGCCAGATGCGGTCGAGCAGCCACCGAGAAAAGGGCAACTGCTCGGCGTCAAGCGAGCTGATCCCGGTGATCGGAAACAGGTGCCAGTAGTCCCCGCCGCCCAGAAATAGAATCAGGATCGTGGCCACCCAGAAGCTCGGCATGGAATAGAGGACAAAGAGAAATGTCGTGCTGACCTTGTCGGCAAGCGAGTATTGGTGCGTGGAGGAATAAATGCCGAGGGGGATGGCGATCAGGTAGACCAAGAGCATGGAAAGAATATTGAGTTGCAGAGTAACCGCCAGCCGTCGTTCGGTGATCCGCACGGTCGGGTCCCAAATCCGGTCCATCACGGGGCGGTTGTCGCGATAGGAGCGGCCGAAATCGAGCGTAACGATCTTGCTGAGCCAGAGCCAGTACTGTTCGTGGATGGGCCGGTCGAGGCCGAACTCGCGGCGGGTCCGCTCGATGATGGCCGCCGCGACCTGCTGGTCCCGGATGGTTCCCGTCAAACTGCTGCCCACGCGCATCATGGCCGGGTCGCCCGGCGCCAGGCGGATGATGGCAAAGGTCACCACGGTGATCCCGAACATCGTCGGGATCATGAGCAGGAGCCGCTTGAGGATGTAGGTTTTCATGCTGTTCGATCGAGGTCAGGACTTGCTTTCTTCGTGCCGTATTAACGGCCGTGCGCTTCCCGGGTGGCCGCTCTCTTCAAGCTTTCCTCCGGCAGGAACCATTCGTTGAGGTCAAAGCCCGGGGTAACCCGGTACAGCTTTACCCCCCGGTAGCGTTTATCGTAGGCTCCCAGTTCTGCCGGGAGATGCAAGAAGAGGTAGGGCTGCATTTCGTAGAGAATGCGGTGG
>JBBTDR010000366.1:0-7500 GCA_038042665.1 Nitrospinota bacterium | reverse complement strand
GGAGGGCGAGCCACAGCGCCCGGTGCGGCGGGTGGCGGCGGAACGCCTCGGCGGCATAGCGCGAGCACGTGGGCTCGAAGCGGCAGTGGCCGGGCAAGAGGGGCGAGACGAGGAGCTGGTAGCCCCGGATGAGGACGAGGGCGCCTCCGCCCAGGAGCCGGGCGAGGGGGCCGCGCCGCCCTTCACCGGTCCGGCTGTCCCAGCGCGTCCCGTAAAGCGTTTTCCACATCGCTCAGCCCAGCCTCCGCCAGGGGCTCCCTCGCCACCGCCACCAGGTTCAGGCCCGGGGGCAGGCCCGCGCGCATCCGCCGAAAGGCCTCGCGGAGGAGCCGCTTGGCGCGGTTGCGCCCCACTGCCTTGCCGACGCCGCGCGAGGCGATGACCCCCAAGCGGGCGGGGCCCCCTTCGGTCCGAAGAATGTGGAGGGTGAACAGGGAATTCCGCCGCTTCCGGCCCTTGCGCAGGACAAGCGCGAAATCCGCCCCCCGGCGAATCCGCATCTGCGGCCGGAACTTCTGGCTCAACGGCCCGTCCCTCCGGCGGGACGAAACGAACCGCCTCCTCAGCCGGCGACCGTCAGGCGCTTGCGCCCCTTCGCGCGGCGGCGCCTGAGCACGCCCTGGCCGCCAACGGTCTTCATCCTCCGGCGAAAGCCGTGCGTCTTCACCCGCTTCGTTCGATTCGGCTGATACGTCCGCTTCACGTCGCTCGCGCCTCGCCGCGCGCCCCCGGGCGGCCGCCCAAGGGCTGGGAAAAAGTACCGGGCCGCTCGGGCCTCCGGAAAAGCGCGCCTACCTTAGCCTCGCGGCTCCCCCCTGTCAAGAACCCCGGCCCGGCCCTCCGGCCCCCGGGGGGCGCCCCGCCGGTACTCACAAGAAATCAATGGGGTGGTAAAAATTTGCGCCCGGGCTGTGGAAAACCCTTGCAATGGGGCCCGGAGTTGTGGAAATCTAACCCCCGTTCCGAATCCGTCCCCGCCCCCAGGATGCCCGGCCCAGAGGCGCTCGTTTCCAGGGATCACCGCTCATTCTTGACTCGACCCCATTCGATCGGCGGCGGCCACACATATGCAAGCCCTTTGGACAAAATGCCTAGCCCGGATCCAAGAGGAAGTCTCGCCCCAGGCCTACGAGCGCTGGTTCTCCGGGACCCGCCTCGCGGGGCGCGAGGGGGACACCTTCACCATCGAGGTCCCCGACCCCTTCTCCCTGGATACCTTACGGGCCCGCTACAGCGGGCTGCTGGAGTCCATCCTCCGCCAAGAGGCGGGCGGGGCGGGGCTCAGCCTCCGCTGGGCGGCGGCCCCCAACGGCCATCTCCTCCCGGCGGCCCGGCCCGCGCCCGCCCCCGTGGCGCCCCCCCCCAAGCCGGAGTTCCTCAACTCCAAGTACACCTTCGGCACCTTCGTGGTCGGGGCCTCGAACGAGTTCGCCCGCGCCTGCGCCCTGCGGGTGGCCGATGGCCCCGGGCAGAGCCTAAACCCGCTCTTCCTCTACGGCGGGGTGGGGCTGGGCAAGACCCATCTCCTTCACGCCATCGCCCACCGCGTCCTCGAGGCCCGCCCCGGCGCGCGGGTGTACTACACCTCCTCCGAGAACTTCATCAACGAGCTCATCTCCTCCCTCCAGCACAACCGGATGGCCGAGTTCCGGAGCAAGTACCGGAAAATCGACGCTTTCCTGGTGGACGACGTCCAGTTCATCGCGGGCAAGGAGCGCACCCAGGAGGAGTTCTTCTTCACCTTCAACGCCCTCTACGAGGCGGGCAAGCAGATCGTCATGACCAGCGACAAGACGCCCACCGACACCCCCGGCCTCGAGGACCGCCTCAGGACGCGCTTCGTCTGGGGGATGACCGCCGACATCGGCGCCCCCGACTTCGAGACCAAGGTGGCCATCCTCCAGAAAAAAGCGGCGGACCAGAACTTCGCCCTCCCCGCCGAGGTGGCCCACTTCATCGCCGAGAAGGCGCGCTCGAACGTCCGCGAGCTGGAAGGCTGCCTCATCAAGGTGATCTTCCACGCCTCCCTCCACGGCGCGGACATCGACGTCCCCATGGCCCAGGAGGTGCTCAAGGGGCTCGTTCGGGAATCCTCGCGCGCGGCGAGCATCGACGCCATCCAACGCGTGGTGGCCGATCACTTTCAGATCCGGGTGGTGGACATGAAGTCCAAGAACCGCTCCCAGGCCTTCGCCCTCCCGCGCCAGATCGCCATGTACCTCGCCCGGGAGCTCACCCGGGCCTCCACCACCGAGATCGGCCGGCGCTTCGGCGGGAAGGATCACTCCACCGTCATCCACTCCACCAACAAGATACGGGAATTGCTGCGCAAGGACCCCGAGTTCGCGGCCTCGGTCCAGCGCCTCCAGGAGAAAGTGGACGCCTCGGCATGACCCCGGGAGAGATTGTGGAAAACCCACGGGTTCTCGCGCCTTCCTGGGGATTTCCCGGCACCCCCTCCCCGAAGGGCACCGCCCCCTGCCCTGGAATTCACACCGACCACAAAAACAAAACAATAAAAATCAATAATTTACGGCGTTCTTCACATTTCCACACGGCCTACTACTTCTACCCTTCTTTAATCTTTAAAATATAAGATCAGTAGAAGGCTACCCCCTTGCGCCTCGTCCAGCTCAACCTGCGGCACTTCCGGAACTACCAGGCTCTCACCTTCGAGCCCGCCCCGCGGTTCAACTACATCTTCGGCCCCAACGGGTCGGGAAAGACCAACCTCCTCGAGGCCATCCACTACCTGACCCGGCTCCGCTCCTTCCGGCGGGTCTCGCGGAGGGGGATGATCGAGGAGGGCCAGCCCGGGATGTATCTGCGGGGGGAGTTTTGCCGGGAGAATGAGCACGGGGGGGAGGTCACCCTCGAGGCGGCGGTCCAGGGGCAGGAGCGGAGATATGCTTTGAATGGCGAGGAGGTGTCCGACCTGTTGTCCTATTTGGACCAGGTGCACACAGCGGTCTTTTTCCCGGACAGCCCCCAGGTCATCAAAGGGGGCCCCTCCCTGCGGAGGGCGTTCTTCGACCGGGCCATCGCCTCCAGCGATCCATCCCATCTGGCTGGAATCCGGGAGTACAACCGGCTCCTCGCCGAGCGGAACCGGCTTTTGAAAGGGGGCGGGAACTCTGATATATTCGCTGTTTGGAACCAGCGGTTCCTTTGGTCCGCCGCCCGCATCGTCGCACGAAGGCAGCGTTACTTGGGCGCCCTCCACGGACAATTGGCCCTTCTGGAAAATTCCCTCTCCGCGGCCCTGGGCCGGCGCATTGGAATCGAGTACGCCGCCGGGGGAGCGGGCCTCCCCGGGGAGAGCTGGGGGCGGCTGTTGGAGGGCGGGGAAAACCCCGAGGCCGGGGCCGAGGCCGTGCTCCGGTCGAGCGCCGAGCGGCTGGCCCCGGAGGAGAGGCGCCGGGGCGCCGCCCAGTGGGGGCCCCACCTCGACGATTTTCACATCCGCCTGGGGGCGCGGCGGGCGCGCGAGGGGGCCTCCCAGGGAGAGCAGCGGCTGGCGATGCTGGCGCTGGTCATGGCCGCCGCCGCGGGCTTTCGCGCGGCGCGGGGGGAGGAGCCGATCGTCCTGCTGGATGATCTCAGCTCCGAGCTGGACGAGCGCCGGCGCGCCGACGTGCTGCGTCACCTGGAGACCATGGGCGCCCAGGTGTTCATCACCTCGACCGAGCGGTCCGGCGGCGGCGGCGGGCGCTTTCACATCGAGGGGGGAGTCCTGAGCGCCCGCTGAGGCTCCCCGCTCACACAAAAGGACGGCAGACGAGACGATGGCGACGAAGGAAAAAGAAACTCCCCGCGCGGGCGATTACGCCGCCAAGGACATCCGGGTCCTCGAGGGGCTCGAGGCCGTCCGCAAGCGGCCCGCCATGTACATCGGCACCACCGGGCCCTCGGGGCTGCACCACCTCGTGTACGAGGTGGTGGACAACAGCGTCGACGAGGCCATGGCGGGCCACTGCGACACCATCGAGGTGACCATCAACCAGGACGGCTCGGTCACCGTCCGCGACAACGGGCGCGGCATCCCCGTGGACATCCACCCGACCGAGAAGGTCTCCGCGGCCGAGGTGGTGCTCACCAAGCTGCACGCGGGCGGCAAGTTCGAGCACTCGGCCTACAAGGTCTCGGGCGGCCTGCACGGGGTGGGCGTCTCGTGCGTGAACGCTCTCTCGGAGTGGCTCGACTGCGAGATCCGCCGGGATGGCTACGCCTACAAGGTCGCCTTCAAACGCGGGGTGCCGGTCGCCCCCCTCAAGCGCGACCGCAAGATCCAGACGCGCGGCACCACCATCACCTTCAAGCCGGACGCCACCATCTTCGAGACCCTCGAGTTCAGCTTCGACGTGCTCTCGGCCCGGCTGCGCGAGATGGCCTACCTCAACAGCGGGCTCAAGATCGTCCTCGAGGACACCCGCTCGGAGAAGCGGGAGGAGTACCTCTACAAGGGCGGCATCGTCTCCTTCGTCGAGCACCTCAACCGCGCCCGCGAGCCCATCCACAAGAAGCCCGTCTACGTCTCGGGCGAGCGCGGGGGCACCGTCATCGAGGTGGCCCTCCAGTACAACGACGGCTACAACGAGACCCTCTTCACCTTCGCCAACAACATCAACACCACCGAGGGCGGCACCCACCTCATCGGCTTCCGCAGCGCCCTCACGCGGAGCATCAACCGCTACGCCCAGGCCAACAGCCTCCTCAAGAACAACCCCGCCCCCACCGGCGAGGATGTGCGCGAGGGCCTCACCGCCATCGTCAGCGTGAAGCTGCCCGACCCCCAGTTCGAGGGGCAGACCAAGTCCAAGCTCGGCAACTCAGAGATGAAGGGCCTGGTCGAGCAAGTGGTGAACGAGGGCCTGGGCACCTTCTTCGAGGAGAACCCGCCGGTCGCCCGCCGCATCGTCGAGAAGGTCGTCAACGCCGCCCAGGCCCGCGAGGCCGCCCGCAAGGCGCGGGACCTCACCCGGCGCAAGGGCGCGCTCGACAGCGCCTCGCTGCCCGGCAAGCTGGCCGACTGCTCCGAGCGCGACCCGGCCCGCTGCGAGCTCTTCCTGGTCGAGGGCGAGTCCGCCGGCGGCACCGCCAAGCAGGGCAGGGACCGCGCCTTCCAGGCCATCCTCCCCCTCAGGGGGAAGATCCTCAACGTCGAGAAGGCGCGGCTCGACAAGATGCTCGCTCACGAAGAGATCCGCATCATGATCACGGCCATCGGGGCGGGCATCAAGGACGACTTCGACATCGGCCGGCTGCGCTACCACAAGATCGTGATCATGACGGACGCGGACGTGGACGGCTCCCACATCCGTACCCTCCTCCTCACCTTCTTCTACCGCCACATGCGCGCGCTCATCGAGCGGGGCTGCCTCTACATCGCCCAGCCGCCCCTCTACAAGGTGAAGCGCGGGAAGAGCGAGCTCTACCTGCGCGACGACCACTCCTTCGAGGACTTCGTCATCTCGGCGGCGATCGAGGAGGCCGAGGTGCTGGCGGCGGGGAACGGCGCGGGCCGGAGGAAGGCCGCCGCGAGGAAGGGCGCGAAGAAGGACGGGAAGAAGGCCGCCAAGAAAGACGCCGCCGCCAGGGGCGACGCCCTTCGCCAGCTCCTCCTCGGGCTCGCGGCGGCCGAGGCGGCCATGGGCCACTACGCCCGGCGCGGCATGGACGGCCGCATCATCCGCCTGCTGGCGGACGAGCCCGGCATGGACTCCGCGGTCCTCTCCTCCGAGAGGGGCCTCAAGGAGATCGAGCAGATGGTGAAGCGCCACTTCAAGGAGGAGCACCCGGCGGACGGCGAGCCCGCCTCCCAGGTCCGCAAGAACGAAGAGACGGGCGAGCTGCGCGGCATCGTCTTCCGCACCCGCCAGGCCGATCGCGACCTCGCCACCCGGGTGGACGCCTTCCTCCTCGACTCCCCCGAGTTCAAGAGCGTCCGCGCCGCCTCCGAGACGCTCGCCAAGCTGGGCGAGCCGCCCTTCACCATCAAGGCGGGCGAGGCGGAGGAGGACGTGAACCGGGGCGAGGAGCTCCTCGATCGCTTCCGCGCCCTCGGCCAGAAGGGGCTCGCCGTCCAGCGCTACAAGGGGCTGGGCGAGATGAACCCCGGCCAGCTCTGGGAGACCACGATGGACCCCGGGCGCCGCACCCTGCTGCAGGTATCCGTGGACGACGCCGTCCGCGCGGATGACATCTTCTCCACCCTGATGGGCGACGCCGTCGAACCCCGCCGGGAGTACATCGAGCGGCATGCGCCCGAGGTGAAGAACCTCGACGTCTAGGCGCGGCCCCGCCGGACAAATCTTTCGCTCGGCCCAAGGAACGCACCGCCCGCCGCGCGCGGGCGGACCCGAGGAGGGAACGCCGTGGTGTATGGCCCGCTGCCCGCTCCGATCGAGACGTTCTTGTCCTGGCAGGCGCGCGTCTATTCCACGCACGCCCCGGCGGAGAAAGCGGAGAAGGAGGCCCGGCCCGGCCCCTTCGTCACCGTCTCCCGGGCCTTCGGCTGCGAGGGGATGCCGCTGGCCGAGCGGCTGGCCGAGCGGCTGAACGCCATCTCCGCCCGGCCGACCCCCTGGGTGGTGATGGGGAAGGAGATCATCGGCGCCGTCGCCGGGCGCAAGGGGGAGGCGGCCCGCTTCGTCGAGGCCCTCTCCCACGGCCGGCGCGGCTTCATCCAGCAGACGGTGGAAGTGCTCCTGGGGAACCATCCGACCGAGTACCAGGCCTACGAGGCCCTGGTCGAGGCCCTGCTCTCGCTGGCCCGGGCGGGCCGCGTCGTCCTGGTCGGCCAGGGGGCGGGCATCGTGTGCGCCGGGGCGGAGCGGGGCTACCACGCGCGGCTCGTGGCTCCGCTGGCCTGGCGCGCGGCCAAGCTGGCCGGCGCGCGGGGGATCGGCACGCCCGCGGCCGAGACCCTCGCCGCCCGCGAGGAGCAGGCCCGGGAGTCCTTCGTGCGGGAGTTCACCGGACTGGACGTGACCGACCCCGAGCGCTACGACCTCGTGCTCAACAACGGCCGGAACACCGTCCGGGAAATGGCCGATCTCATCGCGGCGGCGCTGCGGGCCAAGGGGTACGTCTAGCCGGCTAGAAGCGGAATTCCTTGTGGCAGCCGGTGCAGGCGGCGTGCAGCCGCACCAGGGCCGCCACCGCCCCCTCCAGGCGCCCCTCCTTGGCGGCCGCCTCGGCCTGCCGGGCGGCCCCCTGGGCCTCCTGGGCGAGCTTGAGGAAGGCCGGGTCCCCGGGGAAGGCCTCGGCGCCGGGGACCTCGGAAGCGGTCCCCGCGATCTGGGCGGCGTGGCGGGCCGCCTCCGCCAGGGCGGGGACGGCGTCGTTCTTCTGGGCGGTGACGACCAGGAGCGACCTGACCAGCTCGGCGAAGGCCTTGTCCATGCGGCCCATGAGGTCGCTCAGGTCCGCGGCCCGGGCGGGCCCGGCCAGGGCGAGCAGGGCCGCGAGGCCCAGGGCCGCCCGCCCCAGGAGGGGGCG
>JBBTDR010000365.1:0-5534 GCA_038042665.1 Nitrospinota bacterium | reverse complement strand
TAAAGACCTCGTGGAGTCCTGCGGGGGCCGGGGCGAGTTGCTGCCCTACGTCGAGGGCTTCTCCACCAGCCGGATCGTGGAGACCATCGTGGAGCGCTACGCCCCCCCCAAGGGCGCGGGGGAGGCCCCATGAGCCGCCCCCTCCTCCTCGTGACCGGGGCCGCGGGCTTCATCGGGGCGCGGCTGGCCGAGCGGCTGATGGCCGGGGGCGGGCGCGTCGCGGCCTCGGACGCCCCCGGGCACTTTAAGGCGCGGGCCGAGATCGCGGCCATCTACAAGGCCTCTCCCCCCGAGGAGGTGGTGGACCGGGAGAAGCTCGCCCGCTGGCTCGCCGGCAAGGGGCCAGGGGCGGTGGAGGCCATCTTCCACATGGGGGCCTGCACCGACACCACGAACTACGACGAGGCCTACCTCGAGCGCGTGAACACCGCCTGCACGAAAACCCTCTGGGGCCTCGCCGCCCGGCTCCAGGCGCCCTTCCTCTACGCGGGCAGCGCCGCCGTCTACGGGGACGGCGCCCAGGGCTACGACGAGGCCACCCCGCCCGGGGCCTTCTCCCCCCTCAACCCCTACGGGGCCTCCAAGCTGCGCTTCGACGCCTGGGCCCTCGCGGAAGGCCAGGCGCCGAGGCCCCCGCGCTGGGCCGGCTTCCGCTTCTTCAACGTCTACGGCTACGCCGAGACCCACAAGGCGAAGATGTCGAGCGTGCTGCGCCAGGCCTTCACCCAAATTCAAGAGCGCGGCCGGCTGCACCTCTTCCGCTCCCACAAGGCGGGCGTCGCGGACGGCCACCAGAGGCGCGACTTCATCCTGGTGGAGGACGTGGTGGACGTGCTCCTCCACGCCTGGCGCGAGGGGCTCCCCGACGGCATCTACAACCTGGGGACGGGCCGGGCCCGGACCTTCCTCGACCTGGCGCGGGCGGCCTTCGCCGCCCTGGGGGCGGAGCCCCGCATCGAGTTCATCGACACCCCGCCCCCCATCCGCGAGAGGTACCAGTACTTCACCGAGGCGCGCATGGAGAAGCTCCGCGCCGCGGGCTACCGCAAGGACTTCACCCCCATCGAGGAAGGCGCGGCCCGCTACTGGGAGCGGCTGCGCCCGGCGCCCGTCCACGGCTGAGGCGTGAAGTCTCGACACGTTGCTCCCTAGGCGGACGCCCGGAGGGGGCGAGAGGCCCGCGCGGCCTGGGCTCCCCCTCCCCTCTCCCGGAGGGAGAGGGGGCAAAGCCGGGCGAGGACCCGGGAGGAACGATGTCCCGGTGAGCGGCGTGTTTGGATGCCACGGCTAGGGGCTCTCCCCACCGGGGGACGCTGAAGGAGACGATCTTGGAGATCTCGCTCCTCGGAAGCGGAAGCCAGGGGAACGCCGTCCTCGTGCGCGCGGAGGAGGGGGCCTTCCTCATCGACGCCGGGCTGAGCGCCCGCCAGATCGGGGAGCGGATGGCCTCCCTCGGCCTCTCGCCGGGGGAGCTGGCGGGGCTGGTGGTCACCCACGAGCACATCGACCACGTGCGCAGCGCGGGGGTCCTCGCCCGCAAGTGGGGCCTCCCGGTCTGGACGAACCGGGCCACGCGGGAGGCCGGCGCCGCCCTCCTGGGCCCCCTCCGGCGCTGGCGCGAGGTGGCGGTCGGGGTTCCCTTCGAGATCGCCGGGGTGAGGCTCGAGCCCTTCAGCACGCCCCACGACGCGGCGGACCCCTTCGGCCTCCTCCTCCGCGACGGGGAGGGCTACCGGGTGGCCCTCGCCACCGACATGGGCTTCGTCACCCGCCTGGTGCGGGAGCGGGTGCGGGGGGTGCAGGGCCTCATCCTCGAGTTCAACCACGAGCTCGACCTGCTGCTCGCGGGGCCCTACCCCTGGCCCGTGAAGCAGCGCATCCGCGGCAAGCTCGGCCACCTCTCGAACGAGGACGCCGCCGGCCTCCTCGCCGAGGTGGCGGGCGATGACCTGGAGTGGGTGGTCTGCGCCCACATCAGCCAGGAGAACAACGAGGAGCGCATCGTGCTCGAGCGGGCGGCCGAGGCCCTCAACGGGCGCGGCGCCGACCCCTGGGCCGCCCGCCAGGACCGGCCCACCCCGCGCTTCGGCCCCGGCGGCCGGCTGGAGGAGGCGCCTTGATCCCCCGCTACACCCGCCCCGAGATGGGGAAAATCTGGGAGGAGCGCGAGCGCCTCCAGCGCATGCTGGAGGTCGAGATCGCCGTCTGCGAGGAGCTGGCCGCGCGCGGGGAGATCCCCCGGGAGGCCCTGGCCGAGATCAAGGCCAAGGCCGCCTTCGACCCCGCCCGGGTGCGCGAGATCGAGGGGGTCGTCAAGCACGACGTCATCGCCTTCCTCACCGACGTGGCCGAGCGCGTGGGCCCCGCCGCCCGCTTCGTCCACCTGGGGCTCACCAGCAGCGACGCCCTCGACACCGCCCTCGCCCTCCAGCTCGTCCGGGCGGCGGACCTCATCCTTGGAGGCCTCGCCCGCCTCCGGGCCACCCTCAAGCGGCGGGCGATCGAGCACAAGCGCACCCTCATGGCCGGGCGCACCCACGGGATGCACGCCGAGCCCACCACCCTGGGGCTCAAGATCGCCGTCTGGCACGCCGAGTTCGGCCGGGCCGAGGAGCGGATGCGCCGGGCGCGTGAGGTGGTCCGGGTGGGCAAAATCTCAGGGGCGGTCGGGGTGTGCCCCCACATCCCGCCCGAGGCCGAGGAGGCTATCCTCCGCCGCCTGGGGCTCGCGGCCGAGCCCGCGAGCGGCCAGGTGGTCCAGCGCGACCGCCACGCCGAGTACCACTCGGCCCTCGCCCTGGTGGCGGCGAGCATCGCCCGGGTGGCCACCGAGGTGCGCCACCTCCAGCGCACCGAAGTGGGCGAGGCGGAGGAGCACTTCAGCCCCGGCCAGAAGGGCAGCTCCGCCATGCCCCACAAGCGGAACCCGGTGGTCTCCGAGCAGCTCTGCGGCCTCACGCGGGTGGTGCAGGCGAACGCGGCGGCGGCGCTCCAGAACGTCCCCCTCTGGCACGAGCGCGACATCAGCCACTCCTCGGCCGAGCGGGTCATCTTCCCCGACAGCACCATCCTGGTGGACTACATGCTGGCCAAGCTCGAGGAGCTGATGGACCGCTGGGTGGTCTACCCCGAGCGGATGCGGGAGAACCTCGCGCGCTCCGGGGGGCTCCTCCTGAGCGAGCACGTGATGCTCGCCCTCATCCGCAAGGGGCTCACCCGGGAGGAGGCCTACGCCCGGGTGCAGGGCCACGCCATGGAGACCTGGGCCCAGGGCGGGGATTTCCAGGCCCGCCTCCTGGCCGACCCCCAGGTGGGCGGGGTGCTGGGCCGGGAGGCCCTCGCCCACTGTTTCGACCTGGAGGAGCATTTCCGCCACGTGGAGGGGATCTTCCGCCGCGTGTTCGGGGCCGAGGGCGGCTGACCCCTCCCCCCCCTCCGTTGTGGTAGGATGAAACACTCACGGGGCCCCCTCGCGGCCCCTCCTGTCCCCATGCCCGTGGTGCAGCGCGGAGCCGCCCGGATCGCCACCCAGGCCCCACCCGGGGCCTCTCGGGAGACCAGCCGATGGAGCGCCGAGAACAGCTCTACGAGGGCAAGGCCAAGATCGTCTACGCGACGGACGAGCCGGACTTATACATCCAGTACTTCAAGGACGACGCCACCGCCTTCAACGCCAAGAAGCGCGGCACCATCGTGTCCAAGGGCATCTTCAACAACCACATCTCGGCCAAGCTCTTCCAGGTGGTCGAGAAGCAGGGCATCCCCACCCACTACGTGAAGACCCTCTCGGACCGCGAGATGGCCGTGAAGAAGCTCGACATCATCCGGGTCGAGGTGGTGGTGCGCAACATCGTGGCCGGCAACCTCGCCAAGCGCATGGGGGTGGAGGAGGGCCGCCGGCTCCCCCACCCCATCATCGACCTCCACCTCAAGCAGGACGCCCTGGACGACCCCATGATCAACGAGGACACCATCTCGGCCTTCGGCCTCGGCACCCGCGAGGAGGTGGCCCAGATGCGCGCCTACGCCCTCAAGGTGAACGACATCCTCAAGGCCTTCTTCGGGGAGCGGAACGTGGACCTCGTGGACTTCAAGCTCGAGTTCGGCCGCAGCCCCGCCGACGGCGGAAAGCTCCTCCTCGGCGACGAGATCACCCCCGACGGCTGCCGCCTCTGGGAGAAGGGCACCGGCCGCAAGCTCGACAAGGACCGCTTCCGCCGCGACCTCGGCCAGGTCGAGGAGGCCTACGCCGAGGTGGAGCGCCTCGTCACCCGCTGAGGGGCGGAGAAAGGGCCCGGGATGGCGAAGGCCGTCGTCTATGTGACCTACAAGCGCGGCGTCCTCGACCCCCAGGGCGAGGCGGTGCGCGGGGCGCTCTCCTCGCTGGGCTTCCAGGGGGTCGGGGGGGTGCGCGTGGGCAAGTACATCGAGCTCGACCTCGCCAACGGCCGCCCCGAGGAGCAGCGCGCCGAGGTGGAGAAGATGTGCCGCCAGCTCCTCGCCAACCCCGTGCTGGAGGATTTCCGGATCGAGATCGCCCCCGGCCCTTCCGCCCCCGAGTAGGTGGCCGATGCGCTTCGCGGTGCTGGTGTTCCCCGGCTCCAACTGCGACCACGACTGCTACCACGCGATCAAGCACGTCCTCGGCGCCGAGGCCTCCTTCGTCTGGCACAAGGAGGCCGACCTCGCCGGGGCCGGCGTGGCCGTCGTGCCCGGCGGCTTCAGCTACGGCGACTACCTCCGCGCCGGGGCCATCGCCCGCTTCTCCCCCGTGATGGAGGCGGTGCGCCGCCACGCCGCCCAGGGGCGGCCCGTCATCGGCATCTGCAACGGCTTCCAGATCCTCACCGAGGCGGGGCTCCTGCCCGGGGCGCTCCGCCGGAACGCCTCGCTCCGCTTCGTCTGCGACGACGTCTGGCTGCGCTGCGCGAGCGCCCGCACCCCCTTCACCCAGGGGATCGCCCCCGGCGAGGTCCTCCAGATGCCCATCGCCCACGGCGAGGGGAACTTCTTCTGCCCGCCCGAGGCCCTGGAGGAGCTTGAGGCGAACGAGCAGATCGTCTTCCGCTACTGCGACCGCCGGGGGGACCTCACCCCCGGGGCCAACCCCAACGGCTCCCTGGCCCACATCGCCGGGGTGTGCAACCGCGCGGGGAACGTGGTGGGCCTCATGCCCCACCCCGAGCGCGCGAGCGAGAGCGCGATGGGCAGCGAGGACGGGCTGCGCATCTTCCAATCCGTCCTGGCGGTGGCCGCCTCATGAGCTGGCCCAACCCCTCCGCTACCCTCGCGCTCGCGCGCGAGCACAACCTGGCCGAGGCCGAGTGGAGCCGCATCGTCCAGCTCCTGGGCCGCGAGCCCAACCTCACCGAGCTGGGCGTCTTCTCCGCCATGTGGAACGAGCACTGCTCCTACAAGAGCAGCCGCGTCCACCTCAGGAAGTTCCCCACCCGGGGGCCCCCCGTCCTCCAGGGCCCGGGGGAGAACGCGGGGGTGGTGGCCGTGGGCGGGGGCCTTGCCCTCGCCTTCAAGCT
>JBBTDR010000364.1:0-3486 GCA_038042665.1 Nitrospinota bacterium | reverse complement strand
GAAGGGCGGCCGGCCCCCCGTGGGGTTCCGGCGGTGCGCTTTCCGGTAGTGATCCCGGAGGACCCAGGCGGGCTCGAACGAGGAGCGCCAGTAGCCCTCGGCCGCCCGGCCGCGGGGCCCGAGGCCCGCCCCCCGGCCCAGGGCCATGAGCGCCCCGGCGGTGTAGCTCCGCTCCCAGCCCCAGGGCCAGGTCCCGCGGAGGATCCGCAGCCGCTTCATGACGGTGTAGCCCGTGAAGGCCTGGGGGGCGCTGATGACCGCCCAGCCCCCGGGGGCGAGGAGCCGCGCCAGCTCCCGCATCGTCCCCTCGGGGGCCGGGAAGTGCTCGACGAGGCCCTGGTGGAAGATCAGGGAGAACGATCCCGGGCGGAAGGGGAGGCGGAAGGCGTCCCCCCTCGCCAGGAGAAGCCGCTGGCTGGTCTGGGCGCCCGCCCGGCGGGCGAGGGCGAGGCTGCCGGAGGCGATGTCCACCCCGAAGAAGACGTGTTCCGGGTGGCGCCCGGCCAGGAGGCAGGAGTCAATCGCGGTGCCGCAGCCCAGCTCCAGCACCCGGGAGCCCGGCGGGAGGCCCGCGAGGGCTTGGTCGAGCATGCCGTGGTAGCGGCGGCGCTCCTCCATGTGCCGGCGGATGTCCGGCCCGAGGTCGGTCCTCTCCTCCCACCCGCGGTAGATGGCCTCGAACTTCTCCAGCGGAAGAGGATCGGTTGCCATGGGGGCGTCCTTCGCGGGCCGGGGCTCCGCAGGGCTTCCTCTTGACTATACCCCGATCCGGCGCGTCCGGCCCAAGCGGGGGGCCGGGCTCACTCGGCGGGGAGGGCCGTGGCGGAGGCTCCTCGGCGCCGCAACTGCCCGAGGAGCTCCCGCAGCTGGCCACGGTGGGCGTAGAGGAAGAGCAGCACTCCCGCCGCCAGCACGCCCCCCCCCGCGATCCGCCCCGGCCAGGTGGCCTCGAGGATGCCCCCTCCCGCCGCCCGGTAGGCCTGCCAGGCGAGGAGGAGGCACAGGACGCCGATGAGGGCGGTCCAGGGCCGGGGGAGCCGCCCGGTCCTCCGGCGGACGAACCAGGGGGAGATGAGGAGGATGGCCCCCTCGCTCGCCACCGTGGCCCAGGCCGCGCCGTAGCCCCCCCAGCGGGGGATCCACCAGAGGTTCAGGAGCACGTTGAGGACGGCGCCCGTCAGCCGGGTGGTCAGGAAGCCTGCCCCCTGCGCCCCCACCGTCACCATGGCGTGGCCCGTGGCGTTGCCCAGGTAGATGATCATCCCGGCGAGGGCGAGCACCCGCAGCATCGGGATGGACTCCGCGAACGAGGGGCTGAAGATTGTCCGGATGAGGTCCGCCCCGTACACGATCAGCACCCCCGCCACCAGCGCCCCCGCCGCCCCCATGTAGTCCACCGTCTGCTGGAGGAAAGAGTGGAAGCCCTGGGGGTTCGCGGGCCAGCGCTCGGCGAGCAGCGGGGCGAAGGAGGCCATCATGAGGCCCGAGCCCAGCAGCGCCAGCTCCACGAACTTGTAGGCGGCGGCGTAGCGGCCCACCTCCTCGGGGCCCTTCAGCCACTCGAGCATGAGGGCGTCCACCCGGAAATAGACCACCCAGAGGATGCCCGTGAGCCCGATGACGGCGGACTCCTTGAGGAGGTAGAGCGCCCGCCCGCGGTCCCACCGCCAGCGGAAGGGAAGCCGCGTCCGCAGGCTGAGGTAGAGGAACAGCGCCCGGCAGGCCCGGACGAGGAGATGGGAGGCGATGAGCCACGCCAGCGGCCAGCCCCGCCCCCGGCCCCACAGGACGATCCCCAGGGTTAGCGCCTGGGAGAGCACCGAGGCCGCCGCCACGTTCCCCCCCCAGAGGCGGGAGCGGAGGACGATCTCGTAGGTGTCGAAGGCCGCGACGAAGTGGGTGAGGAGGAGGCAGACCACCGCCGCCGCGTAGGCCGGGTGAAACCCCCGCCAGGCCACGTAGAGGGAGCCCCCCGCCACGGCGAGGAGGGCGAACCCGAGCTTGAGGGCGATGGCCGCCGTGACGAGGGGCTCGGCTTGGTCCTTGTCGCGCGAGACCTCGCGGATGAGGATCGCGTCGAAGCCGAAGTTGGCGATCACCGCGGTGAAGTTCAGGTAGACGAAGGCGAGGGCGTAGAGGCCGTAGTCGGCCACCCCGAGGTAGCGGGCCAGCGCCCGGGTGATGTAGAGGCCGATGAGGGCGTTGACGGCGGCGCCCGCGGCCAGCCAGCCGGTGTTCGAGAAGATGCGGGCCTTCGTGTCAGCGGCCAACGGCGCCTCTTCCTCGGGGGCGGGCCGGGGGGTTACTGTCCTCGTTTGCCATGTTCTTGTCATTCCGGGCGCCGGAGGCGCGAGAAATCTGCTTCTCAACAAGAAGCAGATTCTTCACTCCGCTTCGCGGAGCCTGCCCTGAGCAGCGCGAAGGGTTCAGAATGACAATCCTTCACGGAGCCTGTCCCGAGCGAAAGCAAAGGCCCCAGCATGACAAACGGAATCCTGGGGTGCTGCCGGTGCAGGCGCATTATGGTCCAGCTGCCGGCCCTCACGCACCCGGCCGCCGGTGGCGATCCAGGGCCTCCCGGCAGGCCCGGAGCACCTCCCGGGGGCCGATCCGCAGGGGGTGGCGCGCGCCCTCCTCGGGCCCGGTCAGGCACGCGATCCGATCCGAGGCGGGCCGGTAGCGGCCCAGGTTCTCGCTCCGGAAGAGGGCGACGGTGGGCGCATCCGCCGCCCAGGCCAGGTGGAGGGCGGCGGTGTCGGTGGTGAGGAAGAGGTCCAGCCGCCGCAGGAGGGCCGCCGTGCCCTGGAAGCTGAGCCTCCCCACGGTGTCGAGCGCCCCTTCCCCGATGCTCTCCGCCAGCCGCCTGGTGAGGGCGGCCTCGGACGGCCCTCCGGTCAAGAGGAAGCGCGCCCCGCGCTCCCGCCACAGGGTCTCCATCACCGCGCGGAAGTTCTCCTCCGCCCACACCTTCTCGGGCCGGTCGCTCCCCGGGTTGATCCCGACGAGAGGGCCGTCGCCGGATGCGCTCCCCGCCAGCTCGGCGGCGCGCGCCTCCTCCTCCGCCGTGGGCCAGGCCTCGAGCCTTCCGCCCCGCGGGTCCTCGGCCCCGAGGAGGCGGGCGAGGGCGAGGTTCGAGTCGCGCTCGTTGCGGGGGGCCTCGAGGTCCTCCTCGAGCGCCAGGTGGAAGTAGGTGCCCGCCCCCCGGGTGTCGCGGCCCGCGAGGAGGGGGACGCCGAGCGAGCGGAGGAGGAGGCCCATCCGCACCGCGCCGTTCGGGGTGTAGAGCCCGATGAGGTTGAGGGCGAGCCGGTAGCCCGCCCGGCGGACGCGCCGCACCACGGGGAGGGCCTTCCGCCAGTTCAGGGGCAGGTGGTCCCCCTGAAAGCCCTTCGCCTCCAGGGTGATGACCTCGCCCAGGTAGGGGCACCCGGCGGCGGCCCTGGCCGCCCGGGCGCTCGTGAGGAGGTCCACCCGCGCGCCCGGGAG
>JBBTDR010000363.1:0-1199 GCA_038042665.1 Nitrospinota bacterium | reverse complement strand
CAAGGGCCGCCTCAAGGACAAGAACATGCGCGCCCGCAAGAAGGTCTCCCTGGCCGTGGTGGATCCGGAGAACTTCTACCGCTGGGTGGGCATCCAGGGCACGGTGGTCGAGGTCACCGAGCAGGGGGCGGACGCCCACATCGACTCCCTGGCCAAGAAGTACCTGGGCAAGGACAGCTACCCGAACCGGCGGCCCGGCGAGGTGCGGGTGACGTACAAGATCCGGCCCGACAAGGCGTTCACCATGCCGTGAGCCCGGCGGGGCCGGAGCGCCGCCTGGAAGCAAGCAGGTGGCGCTTCCGTCCGGGGAGCAACGGGCCATGGAGAGGATAGCGTTTTACGCGGGATTTGATTGCCACCAGGCGTCCCGCAGGGGCGTTCCATGGAACGCCCCTGCGGAAAATCCTCGCGGCTGCGCCCCCTCTGCCCTCACCTCTCCACCGGGAAGCCCACGATGCTCCCCCACTCGGTCCAGGAGCCGTCGTAGACCTTCACGTCCTTGTAGCCCAGCAGGTGCTTCATCGCGAACCAGGCGAGCGAGGCCCGGTGGCTCAGGCGGCAGTAGACCACCGTCTCGCGCTCCGGCCGGGCCCCCAGCCCCTCCTAGAGCGCGCGCAGCTCCCCCCCGGGCTTGACGGTGTCGTCCTCGTTCAGGAGCTCCCGGAAGAAGAGGTGGACCGCCCCCGGGATGCGGCCCGCCCGCTCGGCCCCGTGGTCCGGCCCGGGCGCGGAGCGCACCCGCTCGCCCCGGTACTCGTCCCCGGCGCGCACGTCGAGGAGGAGCCGGCGCGCGTCCCCGAGCCCCGCCCGCACCCCCTCCCGCCCGATGCGGCTGGAGGGGTCCGCCCGCTGGGGCGGGTAATTCACCGGCGGGAAGCCGGGGACTTCCTTCGTGAGCGGCCTTCCCTCGGCCGCCCACTTCTTGCGCGCCCCGTCCAGCAGCCGCACGTCCGGGTGGCCGCACATCTGGAGCACCCAGAAGGCGTAGGCGCCGAACTGCACCCGGGGGCTGTAGAGGACGAGGGCCGTGTCCGGCCCGGCCCCCGCCCGGCCCAGCCGCTCCGCCATCTCCGCCGGGGCGGGGAACTCGCGGTCGGTCGGGTGCCAGAGGGCCTCCTTCCAGAACCAGGAGATGGCGCCGGGGATGTGGCCCTCCCCGTAAGCGGCGGCGGCGGGCTCCTCCGCCACCTCGATCACCC
>JBBTDR010000362.1:0-3148 GCA_038042665.1 Nitrospinota bacterium | reverse complement strand
CCGCCCGTGGTCAAGTGGCGGAGCACCTCGCGCAGCTCGAAGTAGGCCCCGACGGTGATCGCGTAACCCACGCGCCCCCCGATCTCCGGCCGGGCCGCCGCGAGGAGGACAGGGCCAACGGAAAAGGAGAAACCGATGAGGCCGCAGGGTGGAGAGCCGGGCGCGCGGCGTCCGTCCAGCCAAAGAAAGGAGGAGGCGAGGCGGGCGGTGTCCTCCGGGTCGGGCCGGAAGCGGCGCATGCCGGGGAGTTCGGGGACGGCGGCCGCGAAGCCCAGGCGCGCCAGGTCGCGCGCGAAGGCGGCGAGACGGGGGTCGCGCCTGCCGGCGTCCGTCATCCCGTGGGCGAGGAGGACGCACCCGCGGAGAGAGTTCCCGCCCACGCCGGGAAGATACAGGTCGAGCGGCGCGCCGCCCGCGCTCTCCTCCCGCCTTCCGGGCGGCGGGGTCCGGCGGGCGAGCCAGCTCCCTTCCTCCCCGGCGAGGAGGGACTGCGCCAGGAGAAGGGCGTCCACGGGATGGCGGAGGGGGGGGTAGAGCTGCCGCGCCGCGAAAAGGGCGAGCAGGAGCAAGGCGGCTCCCGCCAGGGCGCGGCCCCATCTCCGGCGCATGGCTCAGGCCGCGGGGTGCTTCTCGAAGTAGGCCCGGAGGAAGGCGCCCGTCCACGAGCCGGGGCACTGGGCGACCGCCCACGGGGGGCCCTCGGCCACGATGCGGCCGCCCGCCGCCCCGCCCTCGGGGCCCAGGTCGACGACCCAGTCCGCCGCGCGGATGACGTCGAGGTTGTGCTCGACCACCACCACGGTGTTCCCCAGCGCCACGAGGCGGAGGAGCACTTCCAGGAGCCGCTCGACGTCCTGGAAGTGGAGGCCGGTGGTGGGCTCGTCCATGAGGTAGAGGACGTCGCGCGGGGGCTTGAGGGCGAGGTGGCCGGCGATCTTCAGGCGCTGGGCCTCCCCCCCCGACAGGGTGTTCACCGGCTGGCCGATGCGCAGGTAGCCGAGGCCCACGTCGCGGAGGATGAGGAGCCTGGAGACGATGGAGGGCACGTCGTCGAAGAAGAGGGTCGCCTCCTCGACGGTGAGGTTGAGCACCTCGTGGACGCTCAGCCCCTTGTAGCGCACCTCCAGGGTCTGGGGCTTGAAGCGCTTGCCCTCGCACTCGCCGCAGCGGATGTAGAGGTCGGCCATGAAGTGCATCTCGATCTTCTGGTAGCCGCTCCCGGCGCAGGCCTCGCAGCGGCCGCCCGCCGAATTGAAGGAGAAGTGCCCCGCGCCGTAGCCCATGCCGCGGGCGGTCTGGGTTTCGGCGAAGAGGCGGCGGACGGCGTCATAGCCCTTGAGGTAGGTAATGGGGTTGCTGCGGGGGCTCCTGCCGATGGGGCTCTGGTCCAGGAGCACCGCCGCGCTCAGCTGCTCGAAGCCGTGGATCTCCCGGAAGCGGCCGATGGGCTCCTTCGCGTCGTGCAGGATGCGGGCGAGGGCGGGGAACAGGGTGTCGTGGATGAGAGTGCTCTTGCCCGAGCCGGATACCCCGGTCACCGCCACGAGCTTGCCTAAAGGGATGCTCAGGTCCACGCCCTTGAGGTTGTTCTCGCTGGCGCCCAGGAGGGTGAGCCCCCGCCCGTTCTCGCCCGCCCGCTCCCGCGGCCGCCGGGGGATCACCCGCCGGGCGCCGGTGAGATACTTCGCCGTCACGGAGGCCGCGCAGCCCGGCAGCTCCGCCCGGGGCCCGGCGAAGACGACCTCGCCCCCCCGCTCCCCCGCCCCGGGGCCGAGGTCCACAACGTGGTCGGCCTGCTCGATCACGTCCCGGTCGTGCTCGACCACGAGGAGGGTGTTCCCCCGCTCGACCAGTCCCTGGAGGATGCGGATGAGGCGGGCGTTGTCCCGGGGGTGGAGGCCGATGGTGGGTTCGTCCAGGATGTAGAGGGTTCCGGTGAGGTGGGCGCCCAGCTGGTTCGCGAGGTTGATGCGTTGGTGCTCCCCCCCGCTCAGGGTGCGGGTCTCGCGGTCGAGGGTGAGGTAGTCGAGGCCCACTTCGTGGAGGAAGTCGAGGCGATCGCGGATCTGCTTGAGGACGTCCCGCGCGCGCTCGTGCTGCTCGGGGGTGAGGGGCGGGGCCTGGAGATGCTCCCGCAGCTTCCCCACGGGCATGGCGCACATCTCGGCGATGGTCTGCCCGCCCAGCTTCACCCACATGGCCTCCGGGCGCAGGCGGGCGCCGCCGCAGCTGGCGCACTGCTGGAGGGTCTGGTAGCGCCGGATGAACACCCGCACCCAGACCTTGTACTTCTTCCGCTTCAGCCGCTCGAAGAAGGGGAAGACGCCCAGCAGGCTCTCCGAGCCCTCCATCACCAGGGCCTTCTGCTTCTTGGGGAGGTCCTGCCAGGGCCGGTGGATGTCGAGCCGCTCCCCCTCGGCCGCCTCCTGGAGCTGTTTTCCGAAGTGGCGGCGGTACCGCGGCCGCGTCCAGGGCTCCACCGCCCCCTGGGCGAGGGTGAGCTTGGGGTTCGGAATGACGAGCGACTCGTCGAGGTTCAGGGTGTTGCCGAAGCCCCCGCACTCGGGGCAAGCCCCCTGGGGGTTGTTGAAGCTGAAGGTGAGGGGGGTGGGCGGCTCGAAGCTCCGCCCGCAGCACTCCAGGCGCTCGCTGAAGCGAAGGAGGGGCCCGTCCACCACCCGCGCCTCCGCCACCCCCTCGCCCTCGCGGAAGGCGGTCTCGAAGGATTCCCCCAGCCGGGCGCGGCCCTCGGGGGAGAACACCAGCCGGTCGACGACCACCCGGAGCCCCCGCACGAGGGATTCGGCGGCGGGAGCGGCCTTCCGCCCCCGGCCCTTGCGCGCCTCGCCCGCGCCCCCCGAGAGTTTCTCCAGCAGCCGATCGGCGTGCCCGGGGGCGATGTCCAGCACCTCGCCCTCGGCCATGAGGCGGATGAAGCCCTGGGCCTGAAGGGCGGCGAGCCGGGCCTCGAGCTCCCCGGCGGAGATGGGCGCGAGGGGGAAGAGGACGAACCCGCGCGCGCCGCTGAAACCTTCCAGCAGGAGGCCCACCGTGCTGTCCACCGTGGCCGGGCGGACGGGCTTGCCGCACCCGGGGCAGTGGATCTGGCCCGCCTTGGCGAAGAGGAGCCGCAGGTAGTCGTAGATCT
>JBBTDR010000361.1:0-5344 GCA_038042665.1 Nitrospinota bacterium | reverse complement strand
CGGGCCGGGATCGGCCAGACGACCTACGTGGCCATCGGGGGGGACCTCCTCATCGGGGCGGACTTCGTGGACCTGCTCGCCCTCTTCGAGCGGGACCCCGAGACGAAGTGCGTCGTCCTCTTCGGGGAGCCCGGCACGGGGCGGGAAGAGGAGGCCGCGAAGTTCATCGCCGGGGGCGGCTTCACCAAGCCCCTCGTCGCCATGATCCCCGGCGAGTTCCTGGAGACGATGGCCGCCCCCGCCGCCGTGAGCCACACCGGGGCCCTCATGGAGCGGGGCGCCGGCGCCCCCTCGATGAAGAAGCGGCTCCTCCGCGAGGCGGGCGCGCTGGTGGCGGAGCGGTTTAGCGAGATCGTGCCCCTGGTCAAGAAGGCGCTGGGGCAGAGCCACCGGCGAGGGTAGGGGCGCACGGCGGCTCGACTGAGCTCGCCGAAGTCCGGTCGCCCCTACAGGTGAGAATGGGCCAGGGGGAAACGTTTATTCGTGTGATGATCCATGCTAGCCTGGAGCAAAATGAAGGAGAGTTCATGATGCCCGGAAGAACAGCCCCAAAAGCTCCGAAGGCCCCGGCGCGGCGGAAGCGCCCCAAGGCGGAGCGCGCCAAGGTCCAGACGCGGCGGCAGGTCTTTTCCCTCCTGCGCGCGAACCGGGACCTCCTGAAGAGGTGCAAGGTCAAGCGGATCGGCCTCTTCGGCTCCTTCGTCCGGGATGAGCAGACCCGCAGGAGCGATATCGATTTTCTCGTCGACTTCTCGGAGCCCGATTTCGACAGCTTCATGGATCTGCACGAGCAACTCCGGAAACTGTATGGCCGCAAAGTCGAGATCGTGACGCCGAATGGCCTGAGCAAGTACATCAAGCCTTATGTGGAGAAAGAGGTCAGGTGGCATGAAGTCGAATGAGGTCTATCTCCGTCATATCCTTGACGAGATCGATTATCTTCTGAAGCAGGCCCAAGACCTGACCTATGACCAGTTCCTGAAGGACGAGACGCTTCAGAGGGCCTTCGCAAGGAGTTTTGAGATCATCGGAGAAGCCGCAAAGAACCTTTCCGCTGATTTCAAGAGGCGCCACAAGGAAATCGACTGGAGGGCCATGTCTGGATTGAGGGACGTGCTCATCCATCGGTATTTCGAGGTGGAGTGGGAGGTCGTCTGGAAAGTTATGAGGGACAGTCTGCCGGGGCTCAAGAAAGCCATCGAGCGGGCCCTGGCCGGGTTCAAGAAATAGCCATCGGACCCATCCTCTCCGCAATCCCGGCACCCCCGATTTCCCCGGCGCGAAGCCCCTGCGGGAGGCGGGCGCGCTGGTGGCGGAGCGGTTCTCCGAGATTGCGTCGCTGGCCAAGAAGGCGCTGGGCGGGAATTGATCTTGGAAGACGTAAGTCCCTGTCATCCCGAGCGCCGCCCCGCCGCTCGCGCCGGTTCGTCCCTACCTCAGCTTCGATATGTCCACCTGAAACACGATGGGGAAGGTGACTTTCCACCGCGACCACCTTCGGGAGCCGGCCTCGGAGACGGACCAGAGGCGGCCCTCCTCGTCGAAGCCGATCCCCTCGATGCCAATGACCATCTCGTGGGCGGCCCGCACCTCGCCGGTCCTGGGGTCGAGCTTGTGGAGCCTCCCGAAGCGGCTGCCGCTCGAGGTGGTCCAGAGGTTCCCCGCGCGGTCGAAGGCCGCCCCCTGCGCTTCTTTCGGGACGGGGAGGGCCGCGAGGGCGCGGTCTTCTCTCAGGACTCCCTTGCCGTTGAACTCCTCGAAGATCGTCAGGGGGAAGCGGTAGAGCTTGGACTTGGCCTCGTCCCTGTCGTAGACGCCGACCCAGAGGTCCTTGCCGTCGAAGGCGGCGAAGGCGCCCTTGACCTCCCCCCCGAGCCGGACGGCGCCCTGGAGGGCGTTCCGGGCGCTCCGCTCAGCGAAGGCCTTGTGCATCTCGATCCGGTAGAGCCTGCGCGTGTCCGCGACGATGAGGGAGCCGCCTCCCAGGTAGGCGAGGCCGCCCGCGTGGCCGCAGCCGGGGGGCAGGTCGAAGTAGCCCGTGGTGGCACCCGTGCGGGGATCGAGCCGGAAGACCCGGCAGGGGCCTGTGCTCACCTTGGGGCCGGCGCTCCGGTAGGCGGAGAGGAGGACAGCCCCCTCCGCGGGGGTGAGGCCCTGGGGGATGTAGCCCTCCTCCAGGCCGGGCGCCCAGATCATCCGCGTGATGGCCTGCGGGTTCGGGACCGGGCCGGGGCCGGAGGCCAGGTAGCCGGGCTTGCTCCCGAGGACTTCCGCCGCGTCACCGATCCCGCACAAGGCGAGCCCTCCTGCCAGGGCGGCCGCCGCCAGCGCGCGGGGGGTCATGCCGGCCTCCGCCTCTTTCACACCATCGTGGCCCCGCCGTTCACGTCCAGCGTCGCCCCGGTGATGTAGCCCGCCTCCCGGCCGCACAGGAAGACCACGGCCGCTTAAAGAAGCTCGGTGAATTCCTCCTCGGTCAGGCCCGCGCTTTTGACGATACTGAGGAGTGTCTTCCGCGACAGGTCTCGGGAATGGCAGGGGACAACGACATGCAGCCGGGGATTATCCGGGTGCTTGAGCAGATAGTGGCTGCCCCGGGTCCGGCGCACGAAAAAACCGGCGCGCTCAAGCGCCCGGATCACGTCCCGGGGGGTAAGCGCCGGCAGGCGGGGACTCATACCGCCAGGAATTCGATGGTCACTCCATCGCGGATCGTATTTTCGGTGTGTTCTTCACCAGGCGGGATGGGAAGCCCGTCCTCTTTCAGGACTTCCAGATAGAGCTGGATGGCTTCGGCGGCCATCTGGCGGGCCTCTTCCAGGGTCCGCCCCTCGGTCACGAGTCCCGGCAGGGCCGGGCACGTGACGGTGTAGCCGCCGGTCTCGTTCGGCTCAAAAACGGCCGTATAGGTGCAACGCTTGGCAGCCACAGATTCCATCCTCCGCGCACGCTTTTCTACTATAGCATGCCGGGCGGGACGTGCAACGGAGGGTGTCGGGGGGAATCTACCGAGGAGGCTGGAGCCCATCCTTGGCGAGGCTTTCGAGGTAGGCCCGGATGGCGTCCTGGGCCATCTCGCGGGCCTCCTCTCAGGGTGTCGCCCTGGGTGACGAGCCCGGGCAGGGCCGGGCAGAGGACGACGTACCCCCCTCCTCGGCGGGCTCGAACAGGACGGTGTAGCTGTGTTCCCTGGTGGTCACGGCCCCGCTCCGATGCATGGCGGATGGAATCCGATACTACAAGAATAAATTTAGGGAATGAGGGGCTTGGCTGTCAAATTGTTTAAATGTTTGCGCCATGCGCAGGTTCTTGACGGAAGCTGTTCCTCACACCATCGTCGCCCCGCCGTTCACGTCGAGCGTCGCCCCGGTGATGTAGCCCGCCTCCCGGCCGCACAGGAAGACCACGGCCGCGGCGACCTCCTCCGGCTCGGAGAGGCGCCCGGCGGGGGTGGTGCGCTCGATGTGGCGCAGGCGCTCCTCGGTGCGGATGGCGAGGGTGCGGGGGGTGCGCACGTTGGCGGGGGCCACGGCGTTCACGGTGATGCCGTGGGGGGCGAGCTCGCGCGCGGCCTGGCGGGTGAGGCCCAGGACCCCCGCCTTGGCGGCGGTGTAGTGGGGCGGGTTGGGGTTCACCCCGCTGCGGGCGGCCATGCTGGAGAGGGCGACGAAGCGCCCGTGGCGGGCGGCGATCATGAGGGGGGCGGCGGCCTTCAGGAGGTAGAACATCGAGCGGAGGTTGGAGTTCACCACCCCGTCCCAGGCCTCGACGGGGCAGTCCAGGAGGCTCACGTACTGGGGGAAGCCGCCCGCGCTGTGGACCACGATGTCGAGCCGGCCCTTCCACCGGTGGGCGGCCTCGACGCCCGCGCGGGTGGCCTCCCAGCCGGTGAGGTCGGTGGCGGAGGGCATGGCCTCGCCGCCCCCGGCGCGGATGCTCTCGCTAACCCTCTCCGCGCCCCGGGCGTCGAGGTCCATGACGCAGACGGCGCAGCCCCGGCGGGCGAGCTCGCGCGCGGTGGCCTCGCCGATGCCGGTCGCGGCCCCCGTCACGATGGCGCACTGGCTCTCGAATCCGTTCGGTGCGTTCATCCCGCCTCCTCGGCGTCGAATGGGTGCGCGGATTCTAGGAGGGGCGCGGCGGGGCGTCAACGGGGGGGAAGATCCGGCTGCAAGGGCGTCCAATGGGACGCCCCCGCGTGGGACGAACTTGCAGGGGGCAGACCCCCGCGCCTGCCCCCCGCATGGGGCGGCCATTTCTATGGGGTCCCCAAGCGGCTCGCCGCTTGGGGTGGGGGGGGCCGCCCCTACGGATGGCGAGGCGGAACGAGGACGCCGCCCAATCTCACCGCAGCCGCCAGCTGATGAGGGCGGCGCCCCCCACGATGAGGACGGTGCCCGCGACGATCCACCCCGTCACCCGTTCGGTCCCGCGCAGGAGGAGGCGGCTCAGGAGGAGGGAGAAGAAGGGGGCGGTCGAGCTCAGGGGGATGACGATGGAGATGTCCCCGAGCCCCAGGGCGTAGAACTGGGTGAGGAAGCCCGCGCCGTTGAGCAGCCCGCAGGCGCCGTAGAAGGCCCAGGCCTTGCGGTTGGGGAAGCGGGGGCGCTCGGCGGCGGGCATGATGGGCCGGTAGAGGAACAGGAGGAGGAGGCCCGTCAGGCTCGAGACCGTCACCCCCATGACGGGGGCGTTCACCTCGGTGAGGGCGAGCTTGCGGAAGAGGAAGGACCAGGCGGAGGCCAGCACGCTGAGGAAGATGAGCCAGAGGTGGCGCCGGGACCAGCTCTTGTCCGAGGGCTTCTTGTAGGAGAGGGCGGCGCTGCCCGCCACGATGAGGAGGGTCCCCGCCCAGATGTGGGGCCCGGGGCTCTCGCCCAGGACGGCGATGGCGAGCAGGGTCGAGAAGAGGGGCGTCACCGAAGCGAGGGGCATGGCCCGGGCGACCCCCAGGTAGTGCAGGGAGAGGTAGAGGAACACCCGGGAGCAGGCGGGCCCCGCGGCGCCGGCCAGGACGAAGAAGCCGATGGACTTGAGGTTCCACCAGGCGGGATCCCACATCGAGGCGGTGGCGAGGATGAAGAAGGGCAGGGGCGCGAGGAGGCTGATGATCACGCCGGTGATGGCGTTGGCGTGGTCCCGCCCCAGGCGCACCAGGATGCTGAAGGCCCCGAAGAAGGCCGAGGTGGAGAGGGCGAAGAGGGCGGCGGCGAGGGGGGCGGGGAACATCAGCGCGAGATGTCCTTCCCTCGGGGGCTTGCCCGGCCGTCCGCCTGGGCCTGCGGCCCCAGGGCGGGAAGAACCTCTTTCATTGGGAGCCTCCGGCAAGAGAATAGAGCCCTCA
>JBBTDR010000360.1:0-4446 GCA_038042665.1 Nitrospinota bacterium | reverse complement strand
CGCCTCCCGCCGCACCTCCCGCGCGAAGGGCACCATGTAGCCCGGCCCGGCCGGGATCTTGGCCGTGGGCACGCCCCCGCCCCCGCTGCAGTCGATGAGGTCCACCCCCTCGTCCTTGAGGGTCCGGGCGAGCTCGATCGTCTCCTCCAGGGTCCAGCCCCCCTCCGCGAAATCCGTGCAGGAGAGGCGGATGGCCAGGGGCCGGTCCTCCGGCCAGGCGGCGCGCACCTCCCTCACGGTCTCCACCGTGAAGCGGATGCGGTTCTCAAAACTCCCCCCGTAGGCGTCCTTGCGCTGGTTGGAGAGGGGGGAGTGGAAGCTGTGGATGAGGTAGCCGTGCCCGCCGTGGATCTCGATCCAGCCGAAACCCGCCGCGTGCGAGCGCCGGGCGGCGTCGGCGAAGGCCCGCTGGATGGAGCGGATCTCCTGCACCGTGAGCTCCCGCGGGACGGGGGCCTTCTCGCCAAAAGGGATGGGGCTCGGCCCCACGCCCTCCCAGGCGCCCTCCTCCTTGGAGAGGAAGTGCCCCCCCTCCCAGGTGCGCGCGGCGCTGGCCTTGCGGCCCGCGTGGGCGAGCTGGATGCCCGCCACCGCCTTGTGCCCGGCGATGAAGCGCGCGACGCGGGCCAGGGGCTCGGCGTGGGCGTCCGACCAGATGCCCAGGCAGCCCGGGGTGATCCGGCCCCGCCGCTCGACGGCGGTGGCCTCGGCGACGACCAGCCCCGCCCCCCCGACGGCCCGGGAGCCCAGGTGGACGAGGTGCCAGTCGTTCGCCATCCCCTCCTCCGAGCTGTACTGGCACATGGGGGAGACGCCGATGCGGTTGCGCAGGGTGGCCCCGCGCACGGAAAGCGTATCGAACAGATGAGACATGGCTCAGCAACCCCTTATAACCGCGAAATTCCTGCTCCCTTGACCTGGCCGGGGCGTCCCTGGAACGCCCCCGCGTCCCCCACCCGATCCCCGTGGGCTCAGGGGGTGCTGCGCCGGCCGCCGCCGTCCATGTAGATGGAGCTCCCGAACACGTAGGTGCAGGCGTTCGAGGCCAGGAAGGCGGCCACGGTCCCCACCTCCTCGGGCTCGCAGACCCGCCCGGCGGGGGTCCGCTTGCCGACGGCGGCGAGGACCTCCTCGACGTCCTTCCCCTCCTTCTTGGCCTGGCCCTGGAGGAGGTCGCGCGCCCGCTGGGTGTTGGTCATGCCCGGGCAGACGGTGTTGATCATGATGCCGTCCCCGGCGGCAGCGTCCGAGAGCGCGCGCGTCATGTTGAGGACGCAGATGTTGGCGAGGCTCGTGGGGATGTTCCCCCGCGCGGGGCTCGCCCCGGCGCCCCCGGCGATGTTCACGATGCGGCCCCACGTGTTCTTCTTCATATGGGGGATGACGAGCTGGGAGAGGCGCAGATAGCCGAAGGACTTGAGCAGCAGGGCCTCCTCGATGACGTCCACGGGGAGCTCCAGGATGTCCGCCCCCCGGGCCGCGCCGGCGCTGTTGATGAGGATGTCCACCCCGCCGAACTTCGAGACCGCGCCGTCCACCACCTTCTTGCAGCCGTCGGCCGAGGCGAGGTCCGCCGAGATCCACATCCCCTCCCCGCCCGCCGCGTTCACCTCCTTCGCCACCTCCGCCAGGAGCTTCTCGTCCCGGGCGGTGACGCACACGCGCGCGCCTTCCTTGGCCAGCGCCAGCGCGCAGCAGCGGCCGATGCCCCGGCTCGCGCCCGTCACGATCGCCCGCTTCCCCTTCAAGCCCAAATCCATGGATGGCTCCTCATGAAAGGGCCGCGCGCCGGGCGCGCGGCCATCACGAATCCCCGGATCGGGAGAGACGGCCCGCCCGCGGGCTTGCGGCCCCTCCCCCCCGGAGGCAAACTCGATGTGCCTGACCCTCATCATTAGCACCCTTTCGCCCGCCGGCCAAGGGAGCCGGAGGGCCCGCCGGGGAGCCCGCATGCCCGACGCCCTCGTGCCCGCTCCGGCCCTCCTCGCCTTCCTCCAGGACCTCTACGCCGCCCTGGGGCTCCCCCCCGGGGACGCCGGCCTGTGCGCCGCCCAGACGGTGGACGCCGAGCTCCGCGGGGTGCGCTCCCACGGCCTGGTGCGGGTGGGGGTGTTCGCCGAGCGCCTCCGGCGGGGCACCGTGAACCCCCGGCCCCGGGTCCGGGTGGTCACGGACCTCCCCGCTTTCTCCCTCCTGGACGGGGACCACGGCATGAGCGCCGTGGTGGGCCGCCGGGCGATGGAGACGGCGATTGAGAAAGCCGCCGCCTGCGGGGTGGGCGCCGCGGCCATCCGCCGCTCCTCCCACACCGGACACATCGGCTACTTCGCCGCCCTGGCCCTCGCGCGCGGGATGATCGGGATGGCGGTGAGCGGGGCGGTCGCCAACCTCGCCCCCTGGGGCGGGGCCGAGCGCATGCTCGGGAACAACCCCGTGGCCTTCGCCGTCCCCTCGAACCAGGAGTTCCCCATCCTCTTCGACATCGCCACGAGCAAGGTGGCGCGCGGCTACGTGCTCCTCGCCGCCAAGAAGGGCGAGCCCATCCCCGAGGGCTGGGCGCTCGACCCCTCGGGGCTCCCCACCACCGACGCCGCCCTGGCCTCGAAGGGCGCGATGCTCCCCTTCGGGGAGTACAAGGGCTACGGCCTGGCCCTCATGTTCAGCTTTCTCACCGCCGCCCTCAGCGGAAACGGCTTCGACGCCGGCCAACCGGATTGGCTGGAGGCGGAGCGCCCCTTCGGCCTCCCCATGTTCTGCCTGGCGATTGACGCCGAGCGCTGCCTGGGCGGGGACTACCGCGGGGCGGTGGACGAGGCCATCCGCCGCCTCAAGGGCTCGCGCCTGGCGCCCGGCTTCGACGAGATCCGCATCCCCGGCGAGGGGGCCCACCGCCGCTACCGGCGAGCCCTCCAGGAGGGCATCCCGGTGCCCGCGGCCCTCCTGAAGGAGATGGACCAGCTCGCCGCCCAGGCCGGGGCGCCGCCGCTCCCGGGCGGATAGGGGCGCCCCCCTTCCTTGAAGCGCGCCCGCGCTTGCGCTACCGTGAGGCCGCTGCGATCCCCGAATCGCGATGGGCGCCCGCCCCTCCCGGGGCCGGAGTGCGGATGCTTCCAAGAGGAGACGCCATGCCAGTCATCGCCATGGTCATCGACAAGGCCGACAACGTGGCCACCTGCCTCTCCCAGGTGAAGCGCGGGATGAAGGTCCAGCTCATGCGGGAGGGGCGCAAGGGCCGCATCATCCAGGCCAGCCAGGACATCCCCTACATCCACAAGATCTGCATCAAGCCCCTCCGGAAGGGCCAGCACTGCCTGAAGTACGGCCTCTCCATCGGCGTCGCCAGCAAGGACATCCGGGCCGGCGACTACATCCACGTCCACAACGTCGAGAGCGCCCGCGGCCGCGGCGACCTCGCCACGGCGAAGAAAAAGTAAGGAGGCGAAGCCATGGCCCGAGCCGCGCGCAAGCGAGCCCTCCGCCGCACCCCCCGGCGCACGCCCCCCCTCCGCCGCGCCTGGTGGGGCTACCCCCGCGAGAACGGGGACGTCGGCGCCCGCAACTGGCTCCTCATCCTGAGCGGCACCCTATACGCCAACCCCACCTGCGAGCGCGTGGCCCGGACGCTCCGCCACGCCATCCCCCTCACCCACCCGCTCGGCCGCTGCCAGATCGCCCCCGACCTCCAGCGCACCTTCGAGACCCTGGTGGGCCACGGGCTGAACGCCAACGCCGCCGGCGTCATCGTCATCGACCACCACCGCGAGGAAGGCTGCACGGCGGAGGACATCGCCCACGCCATCGCAAAGAGCGGCAAGCGCGTCGAGGCGCTGAACATCCGCGAGGGCGGCGGCGCCATCGAGGTCACCGCCAAGGCCACCCGCATCGGGATGGAGATGCTCCGCGCGATCACCCAGGAGCGCCGGGTGGAGGTGCCCGTGCGCAAGCTGCTGCTGGGCCTCAACTGCGGCACCTCGGACACCACCTCGGGCCTCAGCCACAACAAGGCCACCGGCTGGGTGACGGACGCCGTCGTCCGCCTGGGGGGCCGGGCCATGCTGGCCGAGACCACCGAGATGATGGGCGGCGAGGGCGTGCTCGCGGCCAAGTGCGTCCGGCCGGCGCTGGGCAAGCGCATCTGGCGGATGGTGCGGGAGATGGAGGAGCGCATCCTCGCCTGCGGGGTGGACCTGCGCGGGAGCCAGCCCACCGGCGACAACATGGAGGGCGGCCTCACCACCATCGAGGAGAAGTCCCTCGGCGCCATCCAGAAGGCGGGCACCGCCCCCATCGTGGACGTCATCCCCTGGGCCAAGCGCGCGGGCCGGGCGAGCGGCCTCCACGTGATGGACACCCCCGGGCACGGCGGGGAGTCCATCACCGGCATCTGCGCCGGGGGCGCCCAGGTGCTCATCTATTAGCGAAGCTGTGGCTCAGTGGCCCTGTCCC
>JBBTDR010000359.1:0-11957 GCA_038042665.1 Nitrospinota bacterium | reverse complement strand
AACCCGGCGATCGCGCCGACTGTACCGACAGCAGCACGAGAAGCAAGCGGCACACGAAGGGGGTCCCGCCGAGAGGCGGGGCCCCTTTCCGCCTCCGGAGCGCCGCCGCGGAGACCCCCCTCCATCGCTCCTTTATAAGAAGGAGAGGGCCGGGCGAAAGTGCCCCGGGCCCGGGCCTTTTCCCGGATGCCCGAGTGGGTTATAACCCCGGTTCGCCCGGCCGCTCGGCCGGGCCCCTCCTTGACGGGAAAAAGGGCCGCCGGGAGGTCATTTTCCGCCCCATGCCGGCCCGCGGGCCGGGGCTTGGGGCCCTCCCCCGCCCCGCGCGCGGGGCAGCGGCGAGCGAGGCATGGCGCTCCAGCGAGGCTTCCGCATCGGGATCGACACCGGCGGCACCTTCACCGACATCGTCGGGGTGCGCTCCGACACCGGGCAGGTCTACACCACCAAGACGCCCACTACACCCGCCGACTACAGCGTGGGCCTCATCAACGGCATCCGGAAGATCCTCCAGGAGGCCAAGGTCCGCCCGAGCGAGGTGACCGGCGTCTACCACGGCACCACCGTCGCCACGAACGCCATCCTCGAGCGCCGCTTCGAGAACCTGGGCCTCGTCGTCACGGCGGGCTTCCTCCACGTTCTCGAGCTGGGCCGCGCCCGCCAGGCCGGAGCGGGCCGCCGGGGGTCTCATTTTGCCACACCCCTCCTCGCCGCTCCCCCCGAGGCGCTGGTCCCCCCGGAGAGGATCCGCGAGGTGCGGGAGCGCGTCTCGGCCGCCGGCGAGGTGCTCGGCGCCCTCTCCCCCGGGGAGGCCGCCGAGACCGCCCGCTGGTTCCGGGAGCGGAACATCGGCTCGGTGGGCGTCTGCCTGCTGCACGCCTACGCCAACCCCGCCCACGAGATCCTCCTGCGCGAGGCCTTCGCCCGGGAGTTCCCCGAATGCTTCGTGAGCATCTCGCACGAGGTCATCCCCGAGCCGGGGGAGTACGAGCGGGCCGTCACCACCCTCCTCGACGCCTGCATCAAGCCCCGCATCAAGGCCTACCTGGAACGCAGCGCGGGCCGGGTGGAGGAGGCCCTGGGCGAGGTGCCCTTCCTCGTGATGAAGAGCAACGGGGGCGTCTCGACCGCCCGAGAGGTGGCGAAAAAGCCAATCGCCACAGTGCTTTCCGGCCCGGCGGCGGGGGCCCTCGCGGCCGCCCACCTGGGCCGCCTCTCGGGCCACCAGCGCCTCATCACCCTGGACGGAGGGGGCACCTCCACCGACATCTCGGTCATCGAGGAGGGCGAGACCAAGCGCGCCTCCCGGCACCACCTCGATGAGTTCGTCCTGCGCCTCCCCATGGTGGACGTGGTGAGCATCGGCACGGGCGGGGGCTCCATCGCCTGGCGGAGCCCCGAGGGGAGGCTCCGCGTCGGCCCCCGCAGCGCCGGGGCGGACCCGGGCCCCGTCTGCTACGGCAAGGGGGGCGAGGAACCCACCCTGACGGACGCCAACCTCCTCCTCGCCCGCAGCCCCCTCCACCTGGCTGGGGGCGAGGTGAAGCTCAACAAGGCCCTCGCCATGCGGGCCATGCGCCAGCTCGCCCGCGCCTTCGGCATGGACCCCCTGGAGATGGCCTCGGGGGTCGTCGAGATCGCCGCCTGGAACCAGGCCCACGCCGTCCGCCGGGCCACCGTCCAGCGGGGCATCTCCCCCCGGGACTTCGCCCTGATGGCCTTCGGGGGCTCGGGCCCGCTCACGGCGGGGCTGGTGGCCGAGTACCTGGAGATCGGCACCGTCGTCGTGCCCCCCTTCGAGGGGATGACGAGCGCCTTCGGCCTCGAGGTGGTGGACCTGGTGAACGACCACGCCCTCCCCCACCTCCAGCGCGAGGAGAGCCTGGACATCCAGGAGCTCGGGCGGGCCTTCGAGCGGCTGGAGCGGGAGGCGGACGAGGGCCTCGCCCTCGAGGGCGTGCCCGCCCACCGGCGGGTCTTCCGGCGCACCGCCGACATGCGCTACCAGGGGGAGGCCCACGAGATCGAGGTGGACTTCCCCTCGGGCTACCTCTCGCCCCCCTCGGTGGCCGCCACCCTGGAGCAGTTCCACCTCCTCTACCAGCGCCGCTACACCTACAACTACAAGGGGCGGCGCCCGGCCGAGATCGTCCAGCTGCGGGTGGCGGGCATCGGCCTCACCGACCCCCCCACCCTGCCCCTCATCCCGGCCGGGGAGGAGAGCCCCGAGGAGGCCTACAAGGGGGCGCGCCTCGTCTGGTTCCGGGAGCTGGGCGGCTTCGTGGACACCCCGGTCTACTACCGGGAGCGCCTGAAGGAGGGGAACTGCATCTCCGGGCCCTCGGTCGTGGAGAGCTTCGGGAGCACCACCGTCGTCTTCCCCCGCCAGGCGGCCCGGGTGGACCGCTACGGGAACCTCGTCATCCGTTTCCGGGCGGACGCGCGGGAGAAGAAAGAGCGCGCCGGGCGGCCCACGGGCTGGCACGGCGTGGGAGCGGCCTGGGAATGAACGTCAACCCGATCGTCAGCGAGATCGTGGCGGGCGCCCTGCGCGCGGTCGAGGAGGAGATCGAGGACCTCCTCGGGCGGGTCTGGCGCAGCCCCTCGCTCCGGGACGCCGGGGACTTCTCGGCCGCCCTCTACGACCGCTTCGGGCGCTCCCTCACGGGGCGGGTCCTGGGGGCGAGCCCCCTGCCCCTCCTCTCGGCCTTCCCCGTGGAGGAGATCCGCCCCGGGGACGTCTTCCTCCACAACGACCCCTACCTGCCCCCCGCGGGGCTGGGCGAGGCGCCCGACCTGCGGCTGACGCGTCCCATCTTCGACGGCGAGCGCCTGATCGCCTTCCTCCAGGTGCGGGGCCGCCACGACGACCTGGGGGGCACCCTCCCGGGCGGGGCGCCGGCGGGAAGCTCGGAGATCTACCACGAGGGGCTCCTCCTCCCCCCGGTGCGCATCGCCCGCGACGAGAGGCTGGCGCCGGACGTGCGGGCCATCCTCCTGCGCAACAGCCGCCGCCCGGACGTGCTGGCGGACGACCTCGAGGCCCAGCTCGGCGCCCTGCGGGTGGGGGCGCTCCGCCTCCGCGGCCTCATCCAGCGCTACGGCGCGGAACAACTCACCGCCTGCTTCGCCGACCTCCTCCGGGAGTGCGAGCTGGCCTTCCAGCGCGAGCTCCTCCCCCGGCTGCCCGAGGGCAGGTGGGAGGTGGAGGCCTCGGTGGACTCGGACGGCTTCTCCGGCCCCCACCTCCTCCGCCTCGCCCTCTCCCGCTCGGGCGATCGCCTGCTCGTGGACCTCGACGGCACCGGCCCCCAGGCCCGGGGGGCCATCAACTGCCCGCTGGAGGGCGAGGGGCGCGCCTTCCTCGCCCGGCTCCTCTCCCCGCTCCTCCTGCACCTGGCGGAGGACCCCGCCCGCCTCGCCGGCACCGCCCTCAACGACGGCGCCTGCCGGGTCTTCGACATCCGCCTGCCGGGCCCCGGCACCCTGGTGACCCCGCGCTTCCCCGCCCCGGCGGGGCTGCGGGCCCTCACCCTGAGCCGGCTCCTCGCGGCCTTCGGGGAGGCCCTCTTCCAGGCGAGCGGGAGCCAGACCCCGGCCGGCCTCGACAACCTGCGCGTCTGGAGCCTGGGCGGCCGGGAGACGGACGGGACCTACCATCTCTTCCGCGAGGTCCTGGGAGCGGGGACGGGCGCCTCCGCCCGGGGCGACGGGGGTTCGGCCGTGCCCCCCATCAACGGGGGCGGCGGGCTGCCCGTCGAACTGATCGAGGCACGCTACCCCCTGCGGGTGGAGTCGGCGGGCCTCGTCCGCGACTCGGGCGGGGCGGGCGCCCACCGGGGCGGCCTCGGGGTGTACCGCGACTACCGCCTCCTCCTCGGCGGCGACCTCTCCAGCGGGGTGTCCTGCACCCGCCAGGGCCCCGCGGGCGGGTTCGGCGGCCACCCGGGCGGCCTCTGCCGCATGGTCCTCACCGAGGGGAAGAAGGCGCATCTCCTCCCCCCCGTGACCTCGGCCCGCCCCTTCGCCCCGGGCAGCCTCCTCCGGGTGGAGACGCCCGGCGGCGGAGGCTGGGGAAGCCCCAAGGAGAGGGACCCCGAGGCCGTGCGCCTGGACGTCCTGCGCGGCTACGTCTCCCCCGAGGCGGCCCGCGCGCTCTACGGGGTGGCGCTGGGCGGGGGGCCCGGCTTCGCCGCCGACCCTGCCCAGACCCAGAAGCTGCGCTCCTCCCAGCGATAGGATCCCCCGCCGGCCGCCTCCGGCGGCGGGGGCGGCCCTCCATCGGGGACTGCGCCTCCCCGCCTTGACGTTTCGGGCCCATGCCCTATATTCGGATCAGGTGGTGGATGCCGGTCCTCCCGCCGAACGCTTTTCCAATCAGGAGTCTTCGCCATGAGGGCAATCCGGAGTTGCGCCCTGCTCATCTCCCTTCTCGTGGCGGCCGGGTGCGGCGCGCCGATCGTCCGCGACGTTCCGGTGACGCTGCAGTACGCGCCGGTCCTCGGGCAGCTCCCCCCGCCCTCGGCGCGGACGGTGGCCGTCGGGTTGTTCCGGGACGCCCGCGAGGGCAGGCCCGAGGGGATCGTGGGCGAGCGCGTCCACTTCACCCGCGAGACCGACCGCTTCAAGCCGAAGGACGGCCTCCCCGGCGCGCTGGCGGCCGTCGCCGAGGGCTATTTCGCCAAGCGCGGCACCCGGATCGAGCGCACCCGTTGGGACGGCTCCCCGGACCAGCTCTGGAGCCAGCCGGGCGACCTGGCCATCTCGGGCCGGGTGATCCAGATGTGGTTCTCGGCCACGGACTTCGCCACGCGGGGAGAGGCCGCCAGCATCATCCGCCTGGAGATCATCGCGGGCTCCCCGAAGAGCGGCACCATCATCACCAAGACCATCCAGATCGAGCCCTCGAAGAAGAGCCACCTCTTCTTCCAGACCCGCGAGATCGAGGGGTGGCTGAGCGCGTCCCTCTCGGAGGCCATCGAGCGGGTGCTGCCGGAGCTGGAGCGCCGCCTGGTCGGCTGATCCGGACCCTCCGGACATGCGGCCCGCCGATTGAACGCAGGGGCGCGATTCGCTAGGGTTCCACTCGGACGCGGGGCCCTCCCTTGCCGCCGTCCGGATCTTCCGTTGGCAGGGTAATCGTTTTATTTTCAGCGGGATGGAGGAGTCCTCATCATGGCAATCCGAGTCGGCATCAACGGCTTCGGCCGCATCGGGCGCAACCTGTTCCGCGCGGGGGCGGACGACCCCGACATCGAGTTCGTGGCGGTCAACGACATCACCGATCCCGAAACCCTCGCGCACCTGCTCAAGTACGACTCCGTGCACGGCCGCTTCGAGGGCACGGTCGAGGCGAAGGAGGGCGCGATCGTCGTGAACGGCAAGACCATCAAGGTCCTCGCCGAGCGCGACCCGGAGAAGCTCCCCTGGGGCCAGCTCGGGGTCCAGGTGGTGGTCGAGAGCACGGGCCGCTTCACCGGCCGCAAGGACGCCGAGAAGCACCTCAAGGCGGGCGGGAAGAAGGTCATCATCTCCGCCCCCGCCAAGGACGAGGACATCACCATCGTCCTCGGCGTGAACGACGACAAGTACGACGCCGCCAAGCACAACATCATCTCGAACGCGAGCTGCACCACCAATTGCCTCGCCCCCGTGGCCAAGGTGCTCCATCAGAAATTCGGCATCCGCCGCGGGCTGATGACGACGACCCACGCCTACACGAACGACCAGCGCATCCTCGACCTGCCCCACGAGGACCTTCGCCGGGCCCGCGCCGCCGCCGTGAGCATGATCCCGACGACGACCGGCGCCGCCAAGGCGGTGGGCCTCGTGCTCCCCGAGCTCAAGGGCAAGCTGGACGGCATGGCCATCCGCGTGCCCACCCAGGACGTCTCGGTGGTGGACCTGGTGGCCGAGGTGGACAAGGACGTGACCGCCGAGGAGGTGAACGCCGCCCTCAGGGAGGCGGCCGCCAGCGGGCCGCTCCGGGGCGTCCTCGAGGTGTCGGACGAGCCTCTGGTCTCGGTGGACTTCATCGGGATATCGGCCTCCTCCGTGGTGGACGCCCTCTCCACGAAGGTCCTCGACAAGAGGATGGTCAAGGTCCTCGCCTGGTACGACAACGAGTGGGGCTTCTCCTGCCGCATGGTGGATCTGATCAAGAAAGTGGGCCGGGGCCTCTAGGCCCGGGGCCCCTGGCCGGCGGGAGACAGAGGAATGGGAAACATCACGAGCGCCATCGAGCATGGCTCTCCCAAGCTCACCGTCGAGGACGTCGAGGTCGCCGGCAAGCGGGTGATCCTGCGGGTGGACCTCAACGTCCCCCTGGACGAGCAGGGCGGCATCACGGACGACACCCGCATCCGCGCGGTGCTCCCGACCATCAACTACCTGCTCGACGAGGGGTCGAAGGTGATCGTCGCCTCCCACCTCGGCCGCCCCAAGAGCCGGCGGGAGCCCCGCTACTCCCTCGCCCCGGCCGCCAAGCGCCTGAGCCGGCTCCTGGAGAAGGAGTGCCCCCTGGCGCCGGACTGCATCGGCCCCGAGGTCCGGGAGCTGGTGGGCGCCCTGAAGCCGGGGGCCGTCCTCGTGCTGGAGAACCTCCGCTTCCACGAGGGGGAGGAGAAGAACAGCGACGACTTCGCCCAGGAGCTGGCCGCGCTCGGCGATGTCTACATCGACGACGCCTTCGGGAACGCCCACCGCAACCACGCCTCGATGTCGGCCATCACCAAGTTCCTCCAGCCCGCCGCCGCCGGCTACCTCATGATGAAGGAGGTCAACTACCTCAGCCGGGCGGTGAACAACCCCATGCGGCCGGTGGTGGCCATCCTCGGCGGGGCCAAGGCGAGCACCAAGATCGGCATCATCGAGCGCCTGCTCAACAAGATGGACAAGATCATCATCGGCGGGGGCATGGCGGGCACCTTCCAGAAGGCCCTGGGCCTCGATATGGGGAACAGCCTGGTGGAGGAGAACCTCATCGACACCGCCCGGGCCATCATGCAGAAGGCCAGGGAGCGGGGGGTGCGCATCTACCTCCCCTGCGACTACGTGGTGGCGGACAAGTTCGAGGCCTCGGCCGAGACCAAGGTGGTCCCCTCCCAGGAGGTGCCCAAGGACTGGTACGCCCTGGACATCGGCCCGGCGAGCACCACGCTTTTCGCCGAGGCCCTCCAGGGGGCGAAGACCATCATCTGGAACGGCCCCATGGGGGTCTTCGAGGTGGACGCCTTCAGCCGCGGCACCTACGCCATGGTGGGCCACGTGGCCAACTCCTACGCCCTCACCATCGTGGGCGGCGGGGACACCGACGTGGCCGTCCACGCCGCCGGGGAGTCGCGGCGCATCTCCTACATCAGCACGGGCGGCGGGGCCTTCCTCGAGCTGCTCGAGGGCAAGGAGCTCCCGGGCCTCGCCTCGCTCACGGACAAGCACTAGCGGGGCCCCCCTTAACGCCCCGGAGGGACCATGCGCCTGCCCCTGGTCGCCGGAAACTGGAAGATGAACAAGCGCCTCGCCGAGGGGGGCGCCCTGGCCCGCTCGATCGCCGAGGGCCTCGCGCGCGAGGGCGGCTGGAAGGACCGCGCCGAGGTCGTGCTGGGCCCGCCCTACCTCGCCCTCCCGGCGGTGGCCGAGGCGGTGCGGGGCTCGGGCATGGGGATCGCGGGGCAGGACTGCGCCTTCGAGAAGGAGGGCGCCTTCACCGGCCAGGTGAGCGCCGCCATGCTCAAGGACGCGGGCGCGACCCACGTCATCGTGGGCCACAGCGAGCGGCGGGAGCTCCTCGGCGAGACCGACGCCGCGGTGGCCCGGAAGGCCGCCGCCGCCCGGGCGGAGGGGCTCCTCCCCATCATCTGCCTGGGGGAGGCCCTCCCGGTCCGGCAGGCGGGCAAGGCGCTCGAGCACGTGGGCCAGCAGGTCCAGCGCTCCATCCTGGACGCCTTCCCCTCCCCGCCCGAGGGGCTCATCGTGGCCTACGAGCCCATCTGGGCCATCGGGACCGGGGTGACCGCCACGCCCGCCCAGGCCCAGGAGGTGCACGCCTTCATCCGCACCCGCCTGGGCCAGGCCTACGGAGTGGACTGGGCCGCCAAAACGCGTATCCTGTACGGGGGCAGCGTGAAGCCCGACAACGCCGCCGACCTATTCGCCCAGCCCGACATCGACGGGGGACTGATCGGAGGCGCCAGCCTGAAGAGCGGGGACTTCCTCGCCATCGTGGCCGCCGCCCTCTCCTCCTGAGGCCTTCTCCGGGAGACGCGGGTCCGACATGACTGTCATCCTCACCATCCTCCACATCGCCGTCGCCATCGCCCTGATCCTCATCGTGCTCCTCCAGGCGGGGAAGGGCGCCGGCATCGGGGCCGCCTTCGGGGGCTCGAGCCAGACCCTCTTCGGCAGCCGGGGGCCGACCAGCTTCCTCGGCAAGCTCACGGCGGGGGCGGCCATCCTGTTCATGCTCACCTCGCTCATGCTGACCTACATGGGCTCGAAGACCACCGGCAGCTCCATCGTCCCGACGGCGCCCGTGCGCCCGGCCGGGCAGGCCGGCGCCCCCGCGCCGCCCGCCCCCGCGCCGTCCGCCTCCGCGCCGTCCGCCTCCGCGCCGCCCGCCCCCGCGCCGCCCGCCGCCCCCACGCAGCAGCAGGCGCCCGCGCCCGGCGAGACGAAGCCCGGCTCCTAGGCGTCCCGCCCCCGAGGGAGGGAGGGGATCGGTGGTCAAGCGGCTTCTCCTGCTCGTCCCCCTGGCGGTCAGCCTCCTCCTGCTCCAATCCTATTTCTGGGTCCCCACCTTCACCGACCAGGTGAAGGGGAGCGAGGCGCGCCTGCGCCAGTACATCAACGCCTCGACCGGGGACGCCCAGATCCTCAACCCCGTCCTCCTGACCGACGCCGCGAGCGGCGACATCGCCAGCATGGTGTTCGACGGCCTCATCGACCGCGACGAGAACCTGAACTACCGGGGGCGGCTGGCCACCTCCTGGGAGATCTTCGAGGAGGCCTACTTCGTCCCCCGCCCCGGAGGCCCCGCGGCCCAGGCGCTCGGGGAGCGCATCGAGCGCGCCCGGGCCGCCGGGGGGCCGGACTGGGCCCGCAACATCACGCGGGTGGAGGTCGTCCCCCCGGCCGAGGAGAAGGACTCGATCGCGGTCCCCAAGGGCGGCGGCCAGCGCGGCTTCGACCAGGTTCCCATCGCCATCGCCTACCCCGAGCGGGTGAAGATCACCCTGAAGGAGGTGGACCAGGACCTCTTCGACCACCTCAAGGCCCTCCTTGGCGCGGACGCCTTCGCCACGGACCCCTCCCCCTACCTCAAGGGCGGCCTCCCCGCCCCCGCCCGCCCGCAGGCGCTGGGAGAGGTCCAGCTCACCGAGCACAACCCGGTGATCGTCTTCCAGCTCCGGAAGGGGGTCCTCTTCCACGACGGGCACGAGTTCGACTCCGGGGACGTGCGCTTCACCTACGACGCCATCATGAACCCGGACAACCTCTCCCCCCGCACCTCGGACTACGAGCCCGTCAAGCGGGTGGAGACGCCGGACCGCTACACCGTGCGGGTGACCTACAAGCGCCTCTACTCCCCCGCCTTCGGCACCTGGGGGATGGGCATGCTCCCCGAGCACCTCCTGAACGCCCAGGCCCTGGCCGAGGAGGCCCGGCGGCTCAAGCGCGACCCTTCGAAGTTCACCCTGCGCGACAGCGGCTTCAACCGCAGCCCCACCGGCACGGGGCCCTTCCGCTTCCAGGAGTGGCGCTCGGACGAGGTCATCCGCCTCGTGCGCTTCGAGAAGTACTGGGAGGGCCCCCCGCAGTACCAAGAATACATTTCCCGCATCATCCCCGACGCCCTCACCCAGGAGGTCGCCTTCTACTCGGGCACGGTGGACAGCTACACGGCGGGGGTGCACCAGGTCGAGCGGCTGCGGAAGGACCCGCGCTTCCAGGTCTTCTCGGGCCTCGCCTTCGGCTACACCTACATCGGCTACAACCTCCGCCGCCCCCCCTTCGGCGACGCGCGGGTGCGGCGGGCCCTCACCATGGCCATCCACACCCGCCAGATCCAGGAGTTCCTCCTCTACGGCGAGGCGGAGGACATCACGGGGCCCTTCGTGAAGCAGAGCGACCACTACAACAAGGACGTCCAGCCCCTCCCCTACGACCCCCAGGGGGCCGAGCGCCTCCTCCACGAGGCGGGCTGGCGCAAGGTGAACGGGGCGATGCAGAAGGACGGCAAGCCCCTCCAGTTCACCCTCCTCACCAACCACGGCAACGAGGTGCGCAAGGCCATCGCCGTGGCGGTCCAGGACGCCTGGAAGAAGATCGGGGTGGAGGCGAAGGTGGACCTGGTCGAGTGGGCCGTCTTCATCCAGAAGTACATCAACACGCTGAACTACGACGCGGTGATCCTCGGCTGGCGGATGGGCCTCGACCCGGACCTCTACCAGATCTGGCACTCCAGCCAGACCGGCCCGGGCCAGCTCAACTTCGTGGGCTACCAGAACCCCGAGGCCGACCGCCTGATCATCAAGATCCGCCAGGAGTACGACCACAAGAAGCAGGTGGCCTACGCCCACCAGCTCCACCGCATCATCCACGCCGATCAGCCCTACACCTTCCTCTACGTGGGCAAGGTGACGGGCCTGCTGGACCGCAAGATCGCAATCTTCGAGCCGGGCCCCGACGGGAAGCCGCGCTACCAGAAGATCGCCGCCACGAAGACGGGCAACTACACCTTCCACTTCAACAAGTGGCTCAAGCTCCCCGCCGTCCCCCAGTTCGAGAACTAGGCCGTGGCCGCCTTCATCGTCCGCTCGCTCCTCTCCAAGGCGGTGACCCTCCTCGTCATCTCGGTGGTGAGCTTCCTCATCGTCCACCTGGCGCCGGGCGAGCCCAGCCAGATCGACCCCCTCAACCCCCGCTTCCGGAAGGAGGACCTCGCCCGCTACCGCGCCGCCTTCGGCCTCGACAAGCCGCTCCACCAGCAGTACGTCCTCTTCTACAAGAACCTCTTCACCGGCGAGCTCAAGAGCTTCAAGGACAACCAGCCGGTCTTGGGGAAGATCTGGGAGCGCTTCCTGAACAGCCTCCCCATCTTCATCGTGGGCACCATCCTCACCTGGTGCCTGGCCTTCCCGATGGGGATCGGCGCCGCACTCCGGCGCAGAAGCGCCTTCGATCAGGCGACCACCTTCCTCAGCTACCTCCTCATCTCCGTGCCGGGCTTCTTCCTGGCCTACCTCCTCATCATCTGGACGGTGGAGTGGTTCGCGGTGCCCGTGCTCGGCATCCGCACCTTTGGCCAGGAGAACGCCCCGGCGATCTACCAGGTGAACGACCGGCTGTGGCACCTCGTCCTGCCCAGCCTCCTGGGGGCGACGGGGGGCATCGCCTTCCTCTCCCGCTACGTGCGCGGGCAGATGATCGAGGTGCTCGGCTCCGACTACATCCGCACCGCCCTCTCCAAGGGCCTCCCGGAGGACACGGTCTACTACGTCCACGCCCTCCGGAACGCGGCGCTCCCCTTCGTCACCATGTTCGGCCTCCTCCTGCCGGGCCTCATCGGCGGCTCCGTCATCATCGAGAGCATCTTCGCCTGGCCCGGCATGGGGCGCATGGGCTACGAGGCGATCCTGAGCCGGGATTTCCCGATCCTCATCAGCCTCAACTTCATCAGCGCCGTCCTGATCGTGGCCGGCACCTTCATCTCCGACGTCCTCTACGTCATCGTGGACCCCCGGATCCGGCTGTGAGCGAGCGCACCGCGGCCCCCGCGGGGGAGGACATCGGGCTCGGCGAGGAGCTCACGCCCTGGCAGCGCGTCCGCCGCAACCTGGCCGCCGACAGGATGGCGATGGGGGGAGGCGTCGTCCTCGTCCTCTTCTTCGCCCTCGCCCTCCTCGGGTGGCTGACCACCTCGGGCGAGAAACCCCACTTCGACCCGCGCGTGGTCCGCC
>JBBTDR010000358.1:0-14759 GCA_038042665.1 Nitrospinota bacterium | reverse complement strand
GTGAAAGACCTCGACCACGGCTTCCCGGGCCATCCGCCGCCCCCCGTGTTCCATCACTTGAGGGAGAATCCGGGCGCGCCCGGAGGCGCTTCGAGGAAGGCCACAATCATCCCTCCCACTTTACGCCACCCCCCGGGGAAGTGACAACGGGGACCCCGGACCCCCGAATCCGGCCGGCCGCCCCTGTGGTATGATTCCCCCCGGGAGGACGGCCATGAACCCCAGCGAGCGGCGGCTCGCCGAAATCCTGGCGAATGCCCACACCATCGCCGTGGTGGGGCTCTCGGACGACCCCTCGCGCACCAGCCACCGCATCGCCTCCTATCTCCAGGCCGCGGGCTACCGGATCATCCCCGTCAACCCCGAGGTGGCCGAGGTGCTGGGGGAGAAGGCCCTCCGGAGCCTGGAGGAGATCGGGGAGCCGGTGGACATCGTGGACGTCTTCCGGCGGCCCGCGCTCATCCCCCCCGTGGCCGAGGACTTCCTGCGGATGCGGCGCCGGCCCGGGGTGTTCTGGATGCAGAAGGGCATCGCCCATCCCGGGAGCGCCCGGAGGCTGGAGGAGGCGGGGGCCGAGGTCGTCCAGGACCTCTGCATCAAGACCGTCCACCGCCTGCTCCTGGCCGGCCAGGCCCTCGGGTGAGCGCCCGCCTGCTCCCCCGGCATCTCCTCCTCTTGGTGGTGATCTCTCTGGTGCTGAGCGGCTACTTCGGCTTCCTCGAGAATTTTTTCCTCTACCACCCCCACTACGGCCTCGAGATCACCCCGGCGCGCTACGGCGCCCCCTACGAGGACGTCGAGTTCCGCGCCGCGGACGGCGTCCGCCTCCACGGCTGGTACACCCCGCCCGTGCGGGCGGACGGCCCCGTCCTCCTCTGGTCGCACGGCAACGCGGGGAACATCTCCCACCGCTCCGAGAACATCGCCTGGCTCCGCCGGGAGACCGGGATGGGGGTGTTCATCTACGACTACCGGGGCTACGGGCGGAGCGAGGGCAAACCCAGCGAGGCGGGGCTCTACGCGGACGCCCGGGCGGCCTACGCCTGGCTGAGGGAGAGGGTCGAGCCCGGGCGCATCGTCTTCTTCGGGCGCTCCCTGGGGGCGGCGGTGGCCGTGCGGATCGCGGCCGAGGGGGCCCAGGCCCGGGGGCTCATCCTCGAGAGCCCCTTCGAGAGCCTCGCGGCGCTCGGCGAGAAGATATTCCCCTTCCTCCCGGTCCGGTGGATGCTGCGCCAAGAGTACGACAACGTGAAGTGGCTCCCCCGCGCGAAGCTCCCCGTGCTCATCCTGCACGGCGACGCCGACGAGATCGTCCCCCTCAGCCAGGGGAGGCGCGTGTTCGAGCTGGCCTCCCCGCCCAAGCGCTTCCACCTCATCCGGGGGGCCGGCCACAACAACACCTACCTCGTGGGCGGGCCCGCCTACTGGGCGGCCTGGCGGGAGTTCCTCGCCGCCCCGGAGAAGGCGCCCTAGGGGAAAATCCCGGGACGGTTGACCCGGAGGCATGCAGGGGCGGGTTTCAAACCCGCCCCCGCGGACCAACGGATGACATGATCGATCCGTAGGGGCGGTTCACGAACCGCCCCTACGAATTGCCGGATGGCACCATGATGATGGGAAACCCTCAGCCCCCGCCCATCCCCCGCGCCCGGTCCCACCAGAAGGGGGCGAAGGAGGAGAGGAAGTCCCGGACGAAGGGGTCGGCCGGGGCCTCCATCAGCCGCTGGGGTGTGTCCACCTGGAGGATCCTCCCCTCCTTCATGACGGCGATGCGGTCGGCGATGTGGAAGGCGTCGGCCAGGTCGTGGGTGACGAGGATGGTCACCGTCCCCAGCTCGTCGTGGACCCGGCGGATCTCGGCCCGCACCTGGCGCTTGGAGACGGGGTCGATGTTGGCCATCGGCTCGTCCAGCAGGAAGACGCGCGGCGGCAGCGCGATGGCCCGGCCGATGGCCACCTTCTGCTGCTGGCCCGAGCTGAGCTGGCCGGGGTGGCGGCCGGCGAGGTCCTCCTCGATGCCCACCCGCTTCATCACGTCGCGGACCCGGCGGGCGATCGAGCCGGGCAGCCACTTCCGCACCTTGAGGGCGAAGCCGAGGTTGCTGTAGCGGCTCTCGTCGAACACCCGCATGTGGGGCCAGAGGGCGTAGCCCTGAAAGATCATCTGGATGCCCCGCTTGCCGAGCGGGATCTCGTTCATGCGCGCGCCGTCGAGGACGATGTGGCCCGCGTCGGGCCGGTCCACCCCGGCGATGAGGCGCAGGAGGGTGGACTTGCCGCAGCCGGTGGGGCCCACGACGACGAGGAACTCCCGTTCCCCGAGGGAGAGGGAGACCCCGTCCACCGCGCGCACCCCGTCGTAGAACTTCCTGAGGCCCGTCAGGACCAGCCTGGCCATGACCTCCCCCCCGCTCCGCCTCCGCTCACTTGGGCGCGATCTGGTTGAGCATCTCCTGGGCGGGGCTGAATATCTCCTCGACGGCCAGGTCCCCGGCGCCGATGTTCTCCGTGGAGTGCAACGAGCAGGCCGGGAACACCACGATCCCGCCCGGGCCGAGCTCGGCGGACTCCCCGTCGCAGGTGAACCTCGCCCGCCCCTCGAGGATGATGCTGATCTGCTCCTGGGGGTGGCTGTGGGCGCCGGCGAACGGCAGGCTCTTCGGGAGGCTCTGGCGGAGCACCGTCACCCGGTCTCCCGCCACCACGCGGCGGACGCGGCCATCCTGCGGGTGCCCGGGCAGCTCGTTCCAGTTGTAGGCTTTCATGGCTCTCCTCAGATGCTCGTATGAGGGAATCAAAGCGGTTCCCGCCATGTTACTCCCCCGGGCAGCCCCGCGCACCTGGGGGCGCGCGCCCGTTGCACAGGACCGGCGCATTCCCTAGAGTGGGAGCCTCAGCCTCGGTTCGGCCGTCCAGCCCGGAGCGCGCCATGCCCTCCCCGCAGCCCGCCGTCTCCTACTCCGCCCTCCTCCGGCTGACCCACTGGCTGAACGTCCCCCTCCTGCTCCTGATGATCGCGAGCGGGATCCAGATCTGGTGGGCCTACCCGGCCTTCGGCCCCGGCCTCCCCAAGCCGGAGAGCCTCCACCGCCTCTTCGCGGGCGGGGAGGCGCCCGTGGACCCGCGCGGCATCCAGATGAGCGAGGGCTACCGGGCCTTCGTCCAGGCGATCGCCGGCCAGGCCGGCATCGGGGGGTGGCTGGCCGGGGCGCTGCGCTGGCACTTCGCCGTGATGTGGCCCTACGCCCTGAACGGGCTGGCCTACCTCCTCCTGCTCCTGCTCACCGAGGAGGGCCGCCACTACCGCATCCGCCGGGAGGACTTCGCCGGGGCCGCGGAGATGCTCCGCCACCCCCTGCGGACTTTTCACAATCCTCCCGGCGCGGGGAAGTTCAACCCCATCCAGAAGATCGCCTACAACCTCGTGGTGCTCGCGGGGATCCTCTCCATCCTGACCGGCCTGGCCGTGTACAAGCCCGTCCAGCTCGGCTTCCTGACCTCGATGCTGGGCGGCTACCAGGCCAGCCGCTTCCTGCACTTCCTCGCCGCCTTGTTCCTGACGCTCTTCACGGCGGGCCACCTCGCCATGGTGCTCTCGCACGGCTGGCGGCGGGGGCTGGCCCCGATGGTGGTGGGGCTCAAGGCCGAGCGGGAGGAGTTCCGCGCGCGCCAGCGGGCCTTCGCCCGCCGGACGGGCCGGGTGCTGGCCGAGCTCGGCCTCCTCGCGCTCGGGCTGTGGACCGGGGGCTTGCTAGCGGATATCCTGAACTGGGCGCTCCGGGGGAACGCCCCCTGGGAGCCCTTCGGCCTCCTGCTCTACCTGGCCCTGCGCCTGGGGCCGATCCGGGGCTGGGACAAGCGCCTGCGGGAAGCCCGCCTGCGCCGGATGACGGTGACCTCATGATGAGACCCGATCCGGCCGCGGACGAACCCCTCCCCACCCGCATGGCCCGCAGGCGGCTGCTGGCGGGGCGGCTGGTGGTGGCCGTCCTGTGCTCGAACGCGGTGCTGGCCGTGGCGGGGGCCCTCCTCCTGACGGGGCCCGCAGCCTCGCTCACGCGCTTCCGGCTCGGCTTCGCGGGGTGGGCGGGGGTGCTCCTCGCCGCCTCGCTGGCGTTCACGGTCCCGATCCTGGGGCCCCTGGTGGCCCGGCTGCTCCGGCCGCCCGTGGAATGAGGAGGAAGAGGATGGCCGGCGCCAAGCCCGCGCTCCCGCCCGGCGCGGATGAAGGGGCCCGCCCGCGCCCCTCCCGCCGGGGCTTCCTCAAGCTCGCCGCCACCTCGCTGCTCGCGGCCGGGTGCTCCCGCCTGGACAGCTCCGAGACCGCCCAGGCCGTCCTGAGCTGGTTCGACCGCTGGAACCACCAGGTGGGGCTCATGCTGGACGCCCCCTACCGCCTCGCCCCCACCTACCCCCGCGCCGCCGTGCAGCCCGAGCAGATGCGCCCGAACGGCTCGGTCGTCACCCCGGGCGCGCGCTTCGCCGAGACCCCCGAGGAGGAGTGGAGGCTGACGGTGGGGGAGGTGCGCCTCCAGGACGGCAAGCTGGCCGAGAGCTACTGGAAGGAGGACCACTCCCTGGCCGGGCTCCGGGCCATGCCCGCCCTGGAGCAGACGGTGGAGCATGTGTGCGTGGAAGGCTGGAGCGCCATCTGCCACTGGAAGGGGGTGCGCCTGGCCGATCTCATTCAGCGGCGGCCCACCCGCCCCGAGAGCCGCTACGTCTACTTCATCTGCGACGACCTGATGCAGAGCGCCCGGGGCCTCGAGCGCTACACCGTCACCCTCGACCTCAAGCAGGCCCTCCACCCCCAGAACGTCCTCGCCTACGAGTACAACGGCGAGAAGCTCACCCCCGCCCACGGCGCCCCGCTGCGCCTGGCCTCCCCCGTCAACGTGGGCTGGAAGAGCGCCAAGTATCTCCGCTTCATCTATCTGATGAACGAGGACTTGGGCGGCTTCTGGGAGGTCCAGGGCTACCCCCGCTACTACGGCTTCTAGCAACCCATCCTAGATTCCACCCCCCATCGTCGCTTCGCTCCTCCCTCCCCCCTGAGGGGGGCGGCACCCTTCCCCCCTCAGGGGGGGAGGTCCTGGGGGGGTGGGGTGAAGATAGAAACCTTGACAAGGCCCGGACGGGCCTCATATAAGGCCAAGGTGCCGGGCGGGGGAGGCTCCCCCGCCCGCTTGTTCCGGCGTAGCTCAACGGCAGAGCAGTCGGCTGTTAACCGACGGGTTGTAGGTTCGAATCCTACCGCCGGAGCCATTTCGGATGTTCCCGCTGGGGCCCCCGGGGAGGCCCCAGTTTTTTGGGGGGGGGACCGAATCGGCCCAGATGTGACCCAGATCACACCCTGCCACCTAGCGGAAAATCCTGTTTTTCCTTATCATATGAGTTAATGATGCATGGCGTAGCCTGAGAGCGTTCTCGCCGCCGGGGCGGGCCGCGTTTCGGCTGTGTGGCCATGGGGGAAGGCGAATGCGGGTCCGATTCTGGGGAACGCGCGGCTCCATCGCCAAGCCGGGCCCCACCACCCTCCGCTACGGCGGGAACACCCCCTGCGTTGAGGCCGAAGCCGAGGACGGCACCTTCCTCATCCTCGACTGCGGCACCGGGGTCCACGGCCTGGGCCAGAAGCTGGCCGCCACCCGCAAGCCCCCCGTCGTGGGCCACCTCCTCATCACCCACTACCACTGGGATCACATCCAGGGCTTCCCCTTCTTCACCCCCCTCTTCATCCCCGGCAACGAATGGCACATCTACGGGCCGGGAGGGATGGACCACCAACTCAAGACCATCATGGCCGGCCAGATGACCTACAGCTACTTCCCGATCACCCTCGAGGAGTTCGGCTCATCGGTCCACTACCACAACCTGGGCGAGGGCTCGTTCGACATCGGAGGGGTGCGGATCTCCACCCGGTACACCAACCACCCGGCCCTCGCCCTCGCCTTCCGGCTCGAGGCCGGCGGCGCCACCGTCGTCTACTGCCCCGACCACGAGCCGAACTCCCTCTACTCCCTCGGCGGCGCCCCCGGCGGCCTCCCGCTCCACCTCCAGGATCGGCGCCACGTGGAGTTCATGAAGGGAGCGGACCTCCTCATCCACGACGCCCAGTACACCCTCGGAGAGTACCCCGCCAAGATCAGCTGGGGGCACTCCCCGTTCGAGAAAGCCACGGACTACGCCATCGCCGCGGGCGTCAAGCAACTCGCCCTCTTCCACCACGACCCCCTGCGCACCGACGAGGACCTCGACCGCCACGCCAAGGCGGCCAACGAAAGAGCGCGGAGCGGCGCCCAGGGCCTCAAGGTCATCGCCGCGGCGGAGGGGCAGGAGATCGAGCTCCCGGAAGGGGAGCCCCGCAGGCGCCCCGCCGTCCCCGATTCCTCCTCGGCCTGGCTCTCCGCCGGCGCGGCCAGGCCCTCGGGGACCATCCTGATCGTGGACGACGACCCGCTGATGGTACGGCTCCTCGAGAAGTCCCTCGAGGACGAGAACGCCATCCGCTTCGTCACCGCCCACGACGGCGAGGCCGCGCTCCAGCTCGCCGCGAAGGACCCGCCCGTCCTCATCCTGCTGGACTGGTTCATGCCCAAGATGGACGGCCTCGAGGTCTGCCGCGCCCTGCGCGGGAACGAGGACCCGCGGCTCCGGAATGTGCCCATCCTCATGGTCACGGGCAAGGGGCTGGCCGAGCAGGACGTGCAGAACTGCTTCGACGCGGGGGCTTCCGACTACCTCACCAAGAAGTTCTCTCCCACCCAGCTGCGCTCCCGGGTGCGGAGCTGGCTCCTGCGGGGCGTGCGCGCCTGAACCGGCCGCCCTCCCCGGGACCCTTCCCGCTCTAGGGAGCGCCCGCCAGCCGGAGGCAGAGCGCCTCCGCCGTCCCGGCGAGCCGCTCGATGTCCGCCGCGCCGGAGAGCCGGTGGCCGCCCCCCTTCACGAGGGTGAGGGTCACGTCCCCGCCCGCCAGGCGGCGGAGGAGCCGCAGCGAGGTCTCCCAGGGCACGTCCGCGTCCTGGTCCCCGTGGATGAGGCGCACCGGGCAAGTGACGGGGATGGGTCCGCGCAGCAGGAGGTGCCGGCGGCCCTCCTCCACCAGGCGGCGGGTGATGGGATGGGGCTGAGGGTCGTACCGGGAGGGCCGGAGGAAGGACCCCTCCTCCATCAGCTGGCGCCGCCCCGCCTCGGAGAGCTGGTTCCAGATCAGCTCCTCCGTGAAGTCGGGGGCCGCCGCCACTCCCACGAGCCCCCGCACCCGCTCCGGCCGCCCGAGGGCCAGCAGGAGCATGATCCAGCCCCCCATGCTCGAACCCACCACCACCTGGGGGCCCTCGGCGGCCTGGCCCAGGACGCAAAGCGCGTCCGCCAGCCACTGCCCGACCGTGCCCTCCTCGAAGCGGCCCGAGGAGGCGCCGTGGCCGGTGTAGTCGAAGCGCACATAGGCCCGGCCCGCCGCCCGGCAGTGGGCGGCCAGGGCCTGGGCCTTCGTCCCCTCCATGCCGGAGTGCAGGCCCGGGCAGAAGAGGATGCCGGGCGGGCGCCCCTCGATGCGGCGGAAAGCGATGCGCCCCCCGCCGGGGGCGCCGAGGAACTGGATGGGCTCCTGGGCTTCTCGCACGGCGCGGGGGGCTTACCGCTTCCGAAGGGCGGTCAGGAGGGCGCGGGCCACCCCGCGGAGGCCCGCCTCGATCCCGGGCTCCAGGCAGCGGCCGCTCTCGTCGAACTTCTTGTGGACGCTCCCCACCGAGGCCTCCCCGGGGATCACCTCCCCCCCGATGTGGGTGAGGATGTGGCGCAGGTGGGCCAGGGCGTTCTTGGCACCCTCGGGACCCATGGCGACGCCCAGGATGGCGATGGTCTTCCCCTCCAGGGTCGAGGGAAAACCCAGGTTGTCGATGGCGAGCTTGAGGGTGCTGCTGATGCTGCCGTGATACTCCGGGGTGGCGATCAGGATCCCGTCCGCCGCCAGCACCTTCCGCCGCAGATTCTCGGGGTCGGGAGACTCCAGCGCCTCGCCCGGCAGGGGCAGCCGCAGCTCGCCCAGGCGCACCCACTCCACCCGGGCTCCCCCCGCCCGCAGCTCCTCCACCGCGATGCGCAGCGCCTTGTCGGTGTTGTTGCCGGGCCGCCTGCTCCCGCCGATGGCCAGGATGGACGGCCCCTTCCCATGTTCCTCGCTCATCCGGGTGCCTCCCCCTCGGGACGCCCACCCGCGCCAAGCCACCCAGCGCGCGCCTTGCCGGGCCGCGGGAGGAGCTATCTCTTGTCGAGGAACAGGAGGTAGGTGCGCTCGATCTGGCGCTCCACCAGGATGTTCAGCCTCTCCTGCCGGCCCTCGCGCCGGATCCAGAGCAGGTGCTCGCCGTAGGAGAGGCCGTTGACCTGGATCTGAGGCTCCGCCAGGCCGTGGTAGCGGCTGTCGATGAAGACCTCCCCGCCCGGCGGGTCGGTGCGCACGTGGAGGCGCCCGTAGCCCTCGCCGGAGAGCGGCACCCGGACCTCCACCTCGCCCCTCTCCAGGTTGAACTCCAGCACGTGGTGGACCCGGCCCGGCAGGATGGCCCGGATGGTGTGCCACCCGTGGGGAACCCCCCGGAGGATGAGCGGGCGGGCGTTGGTGGTCTCCCCGCGCGGGGTGCCGTCGAACTCGATCTCCGCGCCCTGGGGCTCCGAGAGGATGCGGACCGTGCCCGTCTCCCGGGCGACATCGAGCGGTCCGCCCCGCCGGGAGGAACATCCCCCCGCGGCCAGGGCGGCCAGCAGCGCCAGGACAATCCCCGCGGATGAGGCCAGACGCAAGATGCCCCCCCCGCTGGGCCGGCCCGCGGCCATTCGCGGCACGGATACGCCTCCTTCGGACGGACGGCCGGGCGGAAGCGCCCGGTGACGCCCACTTTAGCCTGTCCCTCCCGTTTCCGGAAGCCCCGGCCCGGCCCCCCGCTTGCCCCGCCGCCTCCCTTGGGGAATGATCCGGGGGATAGCGCATCCGCACCGCGTCCCCCGGCCGCGCGCCGCGGCCCCTCCGAGGAAAGGACACCGGCCCGCATGAGAGGCTACCAGAAAGGGCTCACGAACTACGGCGACCCCGCCTTCAGCGCCTTCATGCGCGGCGCCTACGCCCGGGGCTTCGGCCTCACCGAGGAGGACCTCGGCCGCCCCATCATCGGCATTGCCCAGACCTGGAGCGAGATCAACCCCTGCCACCGGAACCTCCGCGAGGTGGCCGAGGCGGTGAAGCGGGGGGTGTGGCAGGCGGGCGGGCTCCCCCTGGAGTTCCCCACCATCTCCCTCGGGGAGATCTACCTCTTCCCCACCGCCATGCTCTACCGCAACCTCCTCGCCATGGACACCGAGGAGATGATCAAGGGCCAGCCCCTGGACGGCGTGGTCCTCCTCGGCGGGTGCGACAAGACCCTGCCCGGCCAGCTCATGGGAGCGGCCAGCGCGGGGGTGCCCGCCATCGCGGTGACCTCGGGCCCGATGATCGGCGGCCGCTTCGAGGGCAAGCGCCTCGGCGCCTGCTCGGACTGCCGGGGCCTCTGGGCCGAGCACCGGGCGGGGCAGATCCCCGCCCCGCGCATGGAGGAGTTTCAGGGCGAGCTCTTCCCCTCGGCGGGCACCTGCATGGTGATGGGCACCGCGAGCACCATGGCCTGCCTCGCCGAGGCGCTGGGCATGATGCTGCCCGGCCTCGCCGCCGTGCCCGCCGTCAACTCCCGCCGCCTGCGCCTGGCCGAGGAGAGCGGGAGGCGGATCGTCCAGATGGTGGAGGAGAACCTCACCCCCGCGAAGATCATGACGCGGAAGGCCTTCGAGAACGCCATCCGGGTGCTCATGGCGGTCGGGGGCTCGACGAACGCCGTGATCCACCTCGCCGCCATCGCCGGGCGGCTTGGAGTGGAGCTCCCCCTCAAGCTGTTCGACGATCTCTCGCGCGCCACCCCCCTCATCGGGAACGTCCGGCCCACGGGGAAGACCTACCTGATGGACGACCTCGCCGAGGCGGGCGGGATCCCCGTGGTGATGAAGGAGCTGGAGGACCTCCTCCACCGCGGCGCCCTCACCGCCACCGGGAAGACGGTGGGCGAGAACCTGCGGGAAGTGGGCCGCGCCCCCGCCTGGCAGGACGTGATCCTCCCGCGCGAGAAGCCCATCAAGGCCGAGGGCGGGCTCGTCATCCTGTGGGGGAGCCTCGCGCCGGACGGGGCCGTCCTCAAGACCTCGGCCGCGAGCCCCCACCTGCTCACCCACACGGGCAAGGCCGTGGTCTTCACCTCCGAGGAGGACATGGTGCGGCGGGTGGACGACCCCGCCCTCCCGGCCACGGCCGAGAGCGTCTTCGTCCTCCAGAACGCGGGGCCCCTGGGCGGCCCGGGCTTCCCCGAGGCGGGCTTCCTCCCCATCCCCAAGAAACTCCTCGCCCAGGGGGTGCGGGACATCGTGCGCGTCTCGGACGCCCGGATGAGCGGCACGGCGGGGGGGACCACCGTGCTGCACGTCTCGCCCGAGGCGGCGGCCGGCGGGCCCCTCGCCCTGGTGAGGGAGGGGGACCCCATCCGCCTCGACGTGCCCAACCGGCGGCTCGACCTCCTGGTGCCCGAGGAGGAGCTGGCCCGGCGCCGGGCGGCCTGGCGCCCCCGGCCGCCCGCCTACGACCGCGGCTACGGAAGACTTTTCCTGGAGAACGTTCTCCAGGCGCCCCAAGGATGCGATTTCGGTTTCTTGCAAAAGACGCGGTGAGCCCGTCTCCCGCCGCCCGGGCGGGACGGAGCCCCTGAGGAGGAAACCCGATGACCCTAGAGGAGCGGATGACGCGCCTGGAGCGCGAGAACCGCCTGCTGAAGCGCGGCTTCCTCGGCCTGGCCCTGGCGGCGGCGGCCGCGGTGATGATGGGCCAGGCGGCGCCCGGGCCCCAGCCCCTTGTGGCGCCCCTGCCGCCGGTGGTGAAGATCAAGCGCCTGGAGATCATCGGCGACAACGGAGTGCCGGTGGTGATCCTCGGCCAGCACAAGAGCTTCGGCCACATCGCCGTGACCAACTCGCTCGGCAACGCCCTGGTCTCCCTGGGCACCACCCGCTCGGGCAAGGGCTTCGTCAGCACCTACGACGGGCGCAACGTGCGGCTGGCCGCCATCGGGGCCTCCTCGAACGGGGCGGGGGTGTTCACGGGCTACAGCGCCCAGGGGAGGAGCCAGGTCCGCGTCGGCGACAACACCCGGCACGAGGGCTCCATCATCCTCTACGACCAGGCGGGCGGCGTCCGGGCCCGCTGGCCGGAGCAACCGTAGAGACCCGCGCGCTCCACCCGCGGTGCCGCCCCTCCCCCGCCGCCCGGGGACCGAGCCCATGTGTGGCCGCTACGCCCTGATCCAGCCCGCTCCCTGGCTGAGGGAACTCCTCGGGGCCGAGGCCGGGCCCGTGGTGCGGCCCCGCTACAACATCGCCCCCGGCCAGAGGGTGCCCATCATCCGGCTCCCCGCCTCGGCCGGAGAGAAGGCCCTCGCCTTCGTCCGCTGGGGCCTCGTCCCCCCCTGGGCCGAGGACCCCTCCGCGGGCGCCACCCTCATAAACGCCCGCTCGGAGACGGTGGCCGTCAAGCCCGCCTTCCGCGCCGCCTTCCACGCGCGCCGCTGCCTCATCCCCGCCGACGGCTTCTACGAATGGGGCAGCCGGGGCGGGGCCCGGCAGCCCTACTTCATCCACCTCCAGGGGAACCGGCCCTTCTGCTTCGCGGGCTTGTGGGAGAGGTGGACGGCCCCGGACGGGGGCGCGCTCGAGAGCTGCGCCATCCTGACCACCCAGGCGAACGGCCTCCTGCGGCCCATCCACCCCCGGATGCCGGTCATCCTCTCCCGGAGCCATTTCGCGGCCTGGCTCGCCCCGGCGGGCAAGGACCTCCGCCCCCTCCGGGACCTCCTGAAACCCTATCCCCGCGACGAGATGGCCGCCCGGGAGGTGGGGAGCCGGGTGAACAGCCCCCGGAACGAAGGCCCCGGGTGCCTCGCGGCCGCGCCCTCTCCCGCCCAGGAGCTTCCCTTCCAGGAAGAAGCCTGACCTCCTGTTCTCCCCGCGGCTCCTTGAATTCACGGCGCGGGCAGGGCTCGTTGACGGCCAAAACTTTCTGCTCCACAATGCCCCCCTTCACCAGCCACGATTGGCGCCCGGGACGGCCGGCTGCCCCGGGCGAGAGCGCGCCTTTCCTTCCCAGGGAGGAAATCACGATGAAGAAAGCGCATCTGTCCCGCAGGACGTTCCTCAGGGGCGCCGCGGCGGCGGCCGCCACGGGGCCGTGGGTGCTCCGCTTCCGCGGGGTGGCGGAGGCCGGGCCCCTGGAGGACCGGATCATCGCCGCGGCCAAGAAGGCGGGCCCGGCCGATCTGAACGGGATGATCTGGTCCCTCTACTACCGGAACATGAAGCGCCTCTCGGACGAGTTCAAGGAGAAGGCCGGGGTCGGCGTGAAGGACATCCAGGACATCAGCATCTTCGACACCCCCAAGCGCGCGATGGCCGAGGCCATCTCCCGCTCGCCCACGTTCGACTTCTTCCACATCGACTCGAACATGATCCCCTCCCTCGCCTCGGCGGGGCTCATCGAGCCGCTGGACGACTACATGGCGGAGGCCGGCTACAAGCTCGAGATGCTGGCCAACTTCGCGAACTTCATGAGGTACAAGGGGAAGACCTACGGCATCCCGACGGACGGCAACGTCCACATCCAGTACGTCCGCAAGGACCTGCTGGAGAACCCCGAGGAGCAGAAGCGCTTCTCCGACAAGCACGGCCGGCCCCTCGTCTTCCCGAAGACGTGGGAGGAGTCGCTCCAGATCGCCGAATTCTTCCACCGGCCGGACCAGAACCTCCTCGGCTTCGCGGGGCTGCGCAACCGCGCGAACGGCGTGACGTGGTGGTACATGCACTTCTACAGCGCGGGCGGCTTCCCCTTCAACGATGACCTGGAGCCCACCCTCAACACCAAGGCGGGCGAGTACGCCATGGACATCTACCTCCAGCACAAGAAGGTCTCCCACCCCGAGGCCCCGAACTGGGGGACGCCCCAGATGATCCCCCAGATCGTCCAGGGCCGCGCCGCCACGGCCCAATACTGGGACGGGACCGCCCGCCAGATCGAGAGCGACCCGAAGTCCGCGACCAAGGGGAAGTTCCTCTACGGCATCGTCCCCGGCTCCACCCTGAGCGGCAAACTCGTCCACCGCTCCATCTCCTCGCCGCTGGCGGCCATCCTGGTGAACCGCTACAGCCCCCGGAAGCGCCAGGCGGCCCTCATGGCCATGTACTGGGGCACGCTCCAGAACAGCGTCGAGATCACCACCCATCCCGAGTGGACGTTCCACGACCCCTGGCACGCCGGCCACATGACGAACCCCCAGGTGATCGGGCGCTACTCGGCGCCGGCCATGGAGGTGATCGCGAAGACCATGCACATCACGACGCCTCCCATCTACCTGACGGGCCACCTCGAGTTCCAGGACCTCCTGGGCAAGCACATCTCCGAGGCCTACATTGGCCAGATCACCGCCAAGCAGGCGCTCACCCAGACCGAGGAGGGGTGGCGCAAGCTGGTCGCGCAGATCAGCAAGCCCAAGCTCAAGGAGGAGCTGGCCGGCTACAAGGCCGCCATGCCCAACGTGGACGTGCCGAGCTAACCGCGCGCCTCACTTTCTCCGGGGCGGGCCCTCCGGGGCCCGCCCCGCGCGAGGCCCCACCGCATGGCGCAGGCCCAGGCGATCCCAAGGAAGACGGGGAGGGGAATTTTCCTCTTCAAGTGGATTCTCATCGGGCCCCTCTTCGGCCTTCTCCTGTTCATCCTCCCCGCGTTTCTCCTCCAGCTCTACTTCAGCTTCCACGCCTGGACGATCTACCTGGGCTCCTGGTGGAGCGCCGACTTCGTGGGGCTGGGCATGTTCCGCGAGGTGCTGACGGACTCCCGCTTCTGGTGGTCGGCCCTGCGCTCGCTCATCTTCGCCAGCCTCTCCACCCTGGGCTGCTTCGCGGCTGGCTTCGGGCTGGCGCTGCTGATGTACCGCCCCTTCCGGGGCCACAGCATCTTCTACGCCGTCTTCATCCTGCCCATGCTGACGGTCCCGGTCGTGATCGCCTATACCTTCGAGATGCTGCTCTTCCAGCGGGGCCCCATCAACGGCATCCTGAGCGTCATCCTCCAGACGGACGTCCGGGTGACCTGGCTCGCCCAGCCGCCCATCGCCGTCTTCACCGTCATCATGCTCGAGATCTGGAACTGGACCCCCTTCGTCTTCATCATCATGCTGGCGGGCCTCTCCTCCCTGCCGCCCGAGCTGAACGAGGCCGCCCAGATCCTGGGGGCGGGCCGCTGGAAGATCTTCCGCGAGGTCCAGCTCCCCCTGCTGCGGCCCGTCATCACGCTGGCCCTGATCCTCCGCTTCCTCGAGGCCATGGGGGAATTCCCCAAGACCTGGAGCCTCCTCCAGGGCGGCCCCGGCTCGGCCACCGAGAGCATCCCCGTCTACCTCTTCCTGACCACCTGGCAGTACTTCCACATCTCCAAGGGCGCCGCCATGTCCTACGTGGTGCTGGCCTTCACGATCGCGATCGTCCTGGCGGGGATACGGCTGCTTCAGAAGGAGAAGCAGACACTCGACACGATGTACCGCAAGCCGGGAGAGGCCGAATGAACCGCAAGGCCAAGCGCAAGCTCTACAACGTGGCCCGGTTCGCCCTGCTGGGGGCGAGCCTGCTCATCGTGGGCTTTC
>JBBTDR010000357.1:0-6558 GCA_038042665.1 Nitrospinota bacterium | reverse complement strand
CGCCGGAACGCCTCGCGCACCGTGGCGAGCGGCACCTCGAGCTGGGCGAGAACGACCTCCCCCGGGCCGAGCAGAGCGAGAGGCTTCCTCAGCCTGCCGGGGGCGAGGCGGGCGTTCGCCCCGGGCGAGACGGCGATCTGGTTCCTCCCCCGGGCGTCCACCACGATGAGGGCGGTGCCGGTGGGGCCCTCCGCGATGAGCAAGCCCCCGCGCCCGGTCCCTTCGGCGGCGAGGCGCCTGCGGTAGGCGGCGCCCGCGGCGTCGTTGCCCGTCATGCAGACCAAGCGCACCCGGCCTCCCCTTTGGGCGGCCCTCGCCGCGGCCACCGCCTGGTTGGCTCCCTTCCCTCCCCAGAACTCCCGGCGGGCGCCCCCCAGCACCGTCTCGCCCGGCCGGGGGAGCCGCCCGACGGGGACCACGATGTCGAGGTTCGCGCTCCCCACCACGAGCACCCGCCCCCTGCGCTCAGGACCAGCCACGGTAGGACCTCAACCGCTGGAGGAAAAAGCGGAGGAAGCCCGGCGCGTCCACCTCCAGGGCCACTTCCACCCTTCCCCTGGGCGCCCCGGCCCGCAGGTCCACCACCGTCATCCCCCGGGCGGGGCCGCTTGAGCACTCGATCTCCACCAGGAGGCGCTGGCAACGCAGGAAATCCGGACGGAGGGCCGCCGCGAGGGCCAGGGGATCGTGGAGGGTGATGCCGCCGCGCCCGCGCTTGGCGAAACCCGCGTAGACCGACGTCAGGCCGCGCAGCCCCTTCCGGAACGATCCTCCTCCTTCGAGCGCGCGGGAGGGGAGGAAGGCGCGCCGCGTCACATCCAATCCCACCACGGTGATGCGGGCGCCGGAGCCGAAGACGATCCGCGCGGCCTCGGGGTCGCAGTGGATGTTGAACTCGGCGGCGGGGGTGACGTTGCCCGGCATCCGCGCCGCACCGCCCATCACCACCAGCCGCCCCACCCCGGGAAGGACGCGGGGGTCCCTCCGGTGAACCCGGGCGAGGTTGGTCAGCGGGCCCAGGGCGACGATGGTGAGCTTGCGCCCCCATTCCAGGGCGAGGGAGCGGAGCGCCTCCTCGGCCCTCATCCCGGGGGCCTTCGCCAAAGGGGCCGGCTTCCGTCCCCCTTGGAACAGGCGGCCCAGGCCCTCCGGGCCGTGAATGGCGGCGGAGCCTCCCCAGTCCACCCGCCCGCCGCCCAAGGCCCGGCTCCCCCCCCGGTAGACGGGAGGGAGGACGCCCGGCCTGGCCCGGAAGCCCTCCAGCCAGGCCAGCACCCGCCGGGCGTTGCGGAAGGCCAGGGGAGCCGGGACGTTGCCCCGCACGGTGGTCACCGCCAGGATCTCGAGCTCCGGCGAGGCCAGGGCCAACGCCAGGGCCAGGGCATCGTCCACCCCAGGGTCGCAGTCAATGATCACCGGGATGTTTTTCATACTTCTCCCCTAAAAATAAATTAAACACAATTATAAAATATATATAAATACGCGAAGGCCCCCTCCTCGGATATCGAATCGGAGCTCACGCGAAACCATCTGACAAATCAATCATATCCGATCATTTCGCCAAACTGTTTCATTATTGATATTGTACGTTTCCCTGCATTTCCATCCGTAATTCATTAAAAATCAATAGCTTACTTGCTTCCGATCGCTTGGAGAATTGACAAATGCCCAAATTTCCTATAGTTATATGACTTTGGCCTCTCCCTCCTCTCGCTGGGGATGGAGAACGGGGCCTTAGATTCTGGCCGCCAAAATCAACCTACAGGACACGCAAAACCGCCCGATGGTCCAACAGCGCGAAGCTTCATCCACATCGAATGCCGGGCGGAGACTCGTCGCCGCCATTGATATCGGGGGCACCTTCACCGATATCGTGATCTACAATCCCTCCACAGGCAGAACCGCGGTCGGGAAATACCTCACCACGCCCAACGACCCCTCCATCGGGGCGCTGGCCGGGCTCCGCACCCTGCTTGAGGAGGAGAACCTCCGCTTCCGGAACCTCACCCAGGCCGTCCACGCCACCACCCTGGCGGCCAACGCCATCGTCGAGCGCAAGGGCGCCCCCACGGGCCTCCTGACCACCAAGGGTTTTCAGGACATCCTCCTGGTGGGGCGGGAGTCGCGCTACGACATCTACGACCTGGTGCCGGAGTTCCCCGAGCCCCTGGTACACGGCCCCATGCGGCGCGAGCTCACCGAGCGCACCGCGGCCACGGGCGACGCCCTCCAGCCCCTGAGCATGCAGGAAGTGAAGGTCACCATCCAGGAGCTGGTGGACAAGGGCGCCACGTCCATCGCGGTCTGCCTCCTCCACTCCTACGTCAACCCCGCCCACGAGGAGGCCGTGGGAGAGGTGATCGCCGAATCCTTCCCGGACGTCAATTATAGCCTCTCCTCCAAGGTCTGCCCCGAGATCCGCGAGTACGAGCGCACCTCGACGACGGTGGCCAACGCCTACATCCAGCCCATCGTCGCGCGCTACCTCGAGGACCTCGAGACCAACCTGGAGAACGTCGCCCTCTACATCATGCTCTCGAACGGAGGCATCTCCACGGCCGAGAACGCCGCCGAGACACCCATCCGCATGTTCGAGTCCGGGCCCGCCGCGGGCGCGCTCTCGGCGGCCTATTTCGGCAGCATGTCGGATTACCGGGACATCATCGCCTTCGACATGGGCGGCACGACGGCCAAGACCTGCATCATCGAGAACGGCCAGCCCCACATCTCCACGGAGTTCGAGATCGCCCGCGTCAAGCGCTTCAAGAAGGGCAGCGGGATGCCCATCCAGGTCTCCTGCGTCGACCTGATCGAGGTGGGCGCGGGCGGGGGCAGCATCGCCCGGATCGACGCGATGGGGCTGCTGAAAGTCGGCCCGGACAGCCAGGGCGCCTCGCCCGGCCCCGCCTGCTACGGACTGGGCGGCGCCGAACCCACCGTGACGGACGCCGACCTCATCCTCGGCTACATCGACCCGTCCTACTTCCTCGGCGGCGAGATGGAGATCTTCCCCGCGGCGGCCTCGGAGGCCGTCCGCACGAAGATCGCCGAGCCGCTGAAGGTCGAGGAGGTGCAGGCCGCCTGGGGCATCCACGAGCTCGTCAACGAGACCATGGCGGCGGCCGCCCGCATCCAGCTCTCCGAGCGGGGCAAGGACCCGCGCAACTTCACCCTCGTCGCGACCGGCGGGGCCGGCCCCGTCCACGCCTTCCGCCTGGCCCGCAAGGTGGGCCTGCGGCGCATCATCTGCCCGCCCGCGACGGGCCTCGCCTCCGCCCTCGGGCTCCTCGTGGTGCCCATCAAGATGGACACGGTGGACAGCCAGGTCTGCCCCCTGGATCAGGTGGACCTGAACAAGATCAACGCCATGCTCGCCGACCGCGAAAAGAAGTGCATCGCCCTCCTCAAGGCGGCCGGGGTGCGCGAGCGCGAGATCCGCATCCAGCGGATGGCCGACATCAGCTTCCTGGGCCAGGGCTTCCCCCTGACCATCCCCATCCCCACGGGCAAGCTCGGGCCCCAGCACATCCAGGTCATCGACAAGACCTTCCGCGAGCTCTACTCCACCACCCACGGCGGGGTGATCGGCGCCGTGCCGCTCCAGGCGATGAGCTGGCGCATCTTCAGCATGGGCCCCGATCCCAAGGCCAACTTCCGCTTCACGAACCTCTCGGGCGGCGGCTCCCGCAACGTCCTCAAGGGCACGCGGCGGATCTACCTCCCCGAGAACAAGGGCTTCCGCAAGGTCAACGTGTACGACCGCTACCTCCTGAAGCCGGGCCAGAAGCTCAAGGGCCCGGCCCTGGTGGAGGAGCGCGTGACGACGACGGTCATCGGCTCGCGGTCCGCCTTCTACGTGGACAAGCACCAGACCCTCATCATCGAGCTCTAGGAGGCGCCATGGCACGCAAGGGGCTCGACGCGATCACCCTCGAAGTCCTCTGGAGCCGCCTCATCGCCATCGCGGAGGAGGCGGCCACCGAGGTGAGGCGCACCTCCTTCTCCACCACCGTGCGCGAGTCGAAGAACTTCGCCCTCGTCCTCCTGGACCCGCGCGGGCACTCCATCGCCCAGTCGAGCGCCACCATGCCGAGCTTCGTCGGCGCGATCCCGCTGACGGCCCGGCACCTGCTCAAGGCGTTCCCGGTGGACGCCTGGGCGCCGGAGGACCTCGTCCTCGTCAACGACCCCTGGATAGCCACCAGCCACCTCCAAGACCTCACCTCCCTGAGCCCGGTCTTCTACAAGAAGAACCTCGTGGCCTTCGTGGGCATCACCACCCACGTCACGGACATGGGCGGCAAGCTCCGCTCCCCCGAGGTGCGCGAGATCTACGAGGAGGGGTTGCAGCTCCCGCCCTGCAAGTTCCTCAACGCCGGGAAGGTGAACCAGGACATCCTGCGCATCATCCGCCAGAACGTGCGCGTCCCCGACCAGGTCGAGGGCGACCTCATCTCCCACATCTCGGCGAGCAAGCTGGCCGCCCGGCGCATCCAGGAGATGATGGACGAGTACCGCCTGCGCGATCTCGACCAGGCGGCCTCCACCATCTACCAGCGCTCCGAGAACGCCATGCGCGAGGCCATCAAGAAGGTGCCGGACGGGGAGTACCGCTTCCAGGTGAACACGGACGGCTACGACGAACCCCTCGTCATCCGCGTCGAGGTGCGGGTGCGCGGCAGCAGCATCCTGGTGGACTACACCGGCTCCTCGCCCCAGGTGGACCGCGGCCTCAACTCCACCCTGAACTACGTCTACGCCTACTCGGCCTACTCGCTGAAGTGCCTCTTCTGCCCCTCGGTGCCGAACAACGAGGGCAACTACCGGCCCATCACCGTCTCGGCCCCCGAGGGGAGCATCCTCCACCCCCGCTACCCCGCGCCGGTGAACGGCCGCTCGATGGTGGGCCACTTCATCCCCTCGGCCATCTTTGGCGCCTTGTGCAAGGCGGTGCCGGACCTCGTCCAGGCGGCGAGCGGCAGCCCGACCTGGGCCATCAACGCCGCGGGCACCGCCAAGGACAACTACCGCTTCGCCGGGAACTTCTTCCTGAACGGCGGCCAGGGAGCCTCCAAGAATCACGACGGGCGCACCTGCCTGTGCTTCCCCTCGAACACCTCGGCCACCCCGATCGAGGTACTCGAGCACATGGTGCCCCTCCTCGTCGAGCGCAAGGCCATCATCCGCGACAGCGGGGGCGCGGGCGAGTTCTGCGGCGGGGACGGCCAGCAGGTCATCGTGAAGTCGCTCTCGGACAACCCGATCCTCCTCACCTTCCTGAGCGAGCGCACCCGCCACCCGGCCTACGGCCTCTTCGGCGGGCGCAACGGCCGCGTCGGGAAGGTCACCCTGAACGGGCGGCCCATCAACCCCAAGCGGCAGTGGGTGATGCACCCGGGCGACCGGCTCGTCCTCGAGGTGCCGAGCGGGGGCGGCTACGGCGACCCCAAGAAGCGGCGGCGCGACCTCATCGAGCGCGACCTCCGCGAGGGGCTCCTCTCCCTCCAGAAGGCGCGCTCCGAGTTCAACTACGACGGCGACTTCAGCGCCTCCAGCCTCTAGCCCCGAGCCCCATGCCCGCGCGCCGCTGGGTGGCCGTCACCTCGACGGCGGACTTCCCCGTCGCCCTCGCTCCCGTCCAGAAGGCCCTCGCGGGCATCGCCCCCGCGCGGAGGGTGCCCCTGCCCTTCCGCCCCCTGGGCCGGGTCGAGGAGGCCTCCTTCGCCCGGAGGCTCCAGGGCGCGGAGGGCATCCTCCTCCGGCCGGGCTACATCACCCCCTCCCTCCTGGACCAGCTCCCCGCCCTCCGGGCCGTGGCCGTGCACGGCGCGGGAGTGGACCAGGTGGACGTCGCGGCCTGCACCGCGCGCGGGGTGCTCGTGACGAACGCCCCCGGCGCGAACGCCGACGCGGTGGCCGAACTGGCCCTGGGCCTCATGCTGAGCCTCGCCCGGCGCATCCCGGAGGCCGCCCGGCGGGTGAAGGAGGAGCGCGTCTGGGGGGAGGCCCGCCACACCGGGCGCGAGCTCAAGGGCAAGACCCTGGGCGTCGTGGGGCTCGGCCAGATCGGGGCGCGCCTGGCGCGGATGGCGGTCGCCTTGGGGATGGAGGTGGCGGCCTACGACCCGGCCCTGCCCCCCGCCGAGATCCGCCGGCGGGGCGCCCGCCCGCTGCCGCTGGCGAAGCTGCTGGGGGAGGCGCACTACCTCTCCCTCCACGCCCCGCTCACGCCCTCCACCCACCACCTGATCGGCCGCGAGGCCCTGGCCCGGATGCGGAAGGGGGCCTTCCTCATCAACTGCGCCCGGGGCCCCTTGGTGGACGAGGGGGCGCTCGCCCGGGCCCTGCGCTCGGGCAAGCTGGGCGGGGCGGCGCTCGACGTGCTGGAGGGCGAGCCTCCCGACCCCGAGAGCCCCATCTTCGAGGCCCCGAACCTCATCCTCACCCCCCACATGGCGGGCTCGACGGTGGAGGCCCTCGAGGCCATCGCCCGCACGGCGGGGGAGGACTTGGCCCGCGTCCTCACGGGCAGGCCCCCGAAGTTCCCGGTGAACAAGC
>JBBTDR010000356.1:0-2525 GCA_038042665.1 Nitrospinota bacterium | reverse complement strand
TACTTCCACGACATCGGCATGTTCTTCAAGTCCGTGTACTTCGTCGAGAACCAGGGCCGCGAGAACCGCCACGACCGCCTGAGCCCGAGCATGAGCGCCCTCATCCTCATCAGCCACGTGAAGGAGGGCGTCGATCTGGCCCGGGAGCACAAGCTCCCCGGCGAGATCATCGAACTGATCGCCCAGCACCACGGCACCTCCCTCATCCGCTACTTCTACGAGAAGGCGAAAGCCGCGAAGGGAGACGCCGCTGAGCCGCGGGAGGAGGCCTTCTGCTACCCCGGGCCCAAGCCCCAGACGCGCGAGGCGGGCATCCTCTTGCTCGCCGACATCACCGAGGCCACCTCCAGGACGCTCCCCGACACCTCCGCGGGCCGCCTCGCGGGCCTCGTGGAGCGGGTGGTGCAGAGCGCCTTCGCCGACGGGCAGCTCGACGAGTGCAACCTCACGCTCAAGGACCTCGGCCGGATCCAGGCGGCTTTCCTCCGGGTGCTGGCCGGGATCCACCATCACCGCGTAACCTATCCCGGTGGCCCGCCCGCCCCCCCCGAGAAAAAGGGAGCCCAGAATGGGGGTGTCCATCCAAAACCGGCAAAGGCGGGCGCGGCTCGGCTTGCAGGGTCTGCGGCGCCGGGCGGAAGCGGTCCTCACAAGCCTCCAGGCGGGCCCTGATTCGGCCGGCGTCGCCCTCGTCGGCGACCGGGCGATGCGCTCGCTCAACCGCCGGTTCCGCGGCATCGACGAAACCACCGACGTGCTCTCCTTCCCCTGCCGTCCCCCCCAAGGGGCCGGAGGAGGGGGGGGCGCCTACCTGGGCGATGTGGTCATCTCGGTGGACGAAGCCCGGCGCCAGGCCGGGGAGGACGGGGAGGCCCTCGGGGGGGCCGTGGACCGGCTCCTCATCCACGGCCTCCTCCACCTGAAGGGCTATGACCACCACGACCGCCGCGGCGCGGCCAGGATGCGGAGGCAGGAGCGCCGCCTCGGCGGCCTCCTCGATAAGATGCGGGGCCCGAAGCGCCCCGCCCGGAGGTGAGCGCGTGGAGCGGCTGTGGGCGCCCTGGCGGAGGGAGTTCGTGATGAAGGGGGCTTCCGCCCAGGCGGGCGGCTGCCTCTTCTGCGATCTGCTGAAGCAGGAAGACGGGCCGGAGAACCTCATCCTGCACCGGGGCCCAACCGCCTACGTCGTCCTGAACAAGTACCCCTACTCGAGCGGCCACCTGATGGTGGTCCCCCTGCGTCACACCGGCGACTTCACCTCCCTCGGCCCCGAGGAGGGGAAGGATCTCTTCCTCCTCGGCCAGCGGTGCGTCGCCGCCCTGCGCGAACGGATGAACGCCCACGGCTGCAACGTGGGGTTCAACCTCGGCCAGGCGGCGGGGGCGGGGATCGAGGAGCACGTGCACCTCCACGTCGTCCCGCGCTGGAGAGGAGACCACAACTTCATGGCCGTGCTCGGCCAGACGCGCGTGATACCGGAAGACATCGCGCGCACCTACGAGACGCTCCGCCCGGCGTTTCCATCCAAGGACTGACCTTTCATGGGCAGCCTGCGCCTCCTCCTCGGGCTCGCCGCCGCGCTCGCCGTGGCGAGCTTCGGGGTCGTCAACATGGAGCCCGTCACCATCGCCTACTACAAGGGCCAGCTCCGCCTGCCGCTCTTCTACACCGTCCTGGCGGCGTTCGCGGCGGGCTTCCTCCTCGCCTGGCTGGGCGGGCTCTTCGACCGCATCCGCTTCCGCCACGGCGCCCGGACCCTGCGCCGCGAGATTCGCGACATGGAGGCCGAGATGGCGCGCGTCCGAGAGCAGAGCGGCCGCCTCCTCGCCGCCGCGAACCCCTCGCCAGCCGAGGCCCCCGCCCCCGTCCTGCCGCCCCCGAGCGGCGGGCCGCAAGAGGAAGGCCCGGGTGGCCCGCGCGGCTAGGGGCGAAGCCCGCCCCCAGGCCCCCGCGGCGGAGAACGGCCGCACCTGCGCCGGGCCCGCCCCCCGGGCGGACGGGGCCACCCCCGCCATGCGCCAGTACCTGGAGATGAAGGCGCGCCACCCCGACGCCATCCTCTTCTTCCAGATGGGCGACTTCTACGAGATGTTCTACGAGGACGCCCGCGAGGCGGCCCGGGCGCTTGAGCTGACCCTGACCTCCCGCCAGAGCGACGCCGAGGGCCCCATCCCCATGTGCGGCGTGCCGGTCCACGCCTGGGCCCCCTACTGCGCCAAGCTGCTCGACGGCGGCTACAAGGTGGCCGTCTGCGACCAGATTGGGGACCCGGCCGAGGCCAAGGGCGTCGTCCGGCGCGAGATCGCCCGCGTCCTCACCCCGGGGACGGCGGTGGCCGACCCCCGCCTCCTCGACAGCAAGGAACCCCAGTACCTCGCCAGCCTCTGCCCGGGCGGCCGGGAAGGCTGGGGGCTGGCCTGGGCCGACATCTCCACCGGGGAGTTCCGCGCCCTCGAGATGACCGGGGGGCAGCCCCTCACCCTCCTCCTCGACGCCCTCGAGCTCCTGCGGCCCCGGGAGCTCCT
>JBBTDR010000355.1:0-1150 GCA_038042665.1 Nitrospinota bacterium | reverse complement strand
CCCCAAGAAGCCCCCAGCGTCCAAGACAGCGCCCAAGGCCGCCGCTCCAAGGAAACCCCCCGCCCGCAATAAGGAGGAGCGCACCTACACCGGCCCCCTGCGCGTCAACGCCCCGCCCAAGCGGCCCGACCTCCTCCTCTTCGGCACGGGCGGCACCCCCCACAGCGCCGACCCCCGCGACCACCCTGGCGCCGTGCGCCGCCTCCACGAGCTGGGCCTCGGCGCCTACGAGATGGAGTTCGTCCACGGGGTGCGCATCCGCCCCGAGAGCTGCGAGGAGGTCCACCGCCTCCAGTGCGAGACCGGGGTGCGCGTCACCGCCCACGGGCCCTACTACATCAACCTCTTCTCCCTGGAGGAGGAGAAGCTCGCGGCCAGCCGCGCCCGCGTCCTCGACACCGCCCGGGCGCTGGCCCGCTGCGGGGGGGACGGCGCCTGCTTCCACCCGGGCTTCTACCAGGGCCGGGACGCCGGCGAGGTCTACGCCCACATGAAGCAGGAGCTCGCCGGCCTCGCCGACGCGCTGCGCGAGGAGGGCTGCCCCGTCCGCCTCGACCCCGAGACCACCGGCAAGGAGAGCCAGTTCGGCTCGCTCGACGAGCTCACCCGCCTCCGCCGCGAGGCCAGGCGCGAGAACCTGGGCCTCACCCTGGACTTCAGCCACATCCACGCCCGCTCGGGCGGCGCCTTCAACACCTACGAGGAGTTCGGCTCCCTCCTCGAGCTCATCCGGAACCGCAACGGCAAGGCCGCCCTCCAGGACATGCACATCCACCTCTCCGGCATCGCCTACGGCGGCAAAGGCGAGAAGCACCACCTCGACGTGGACGAGAGCGACATGAACTACCCCGGCCTCCTCCGCGCCCTCATCGACTTCGGCTGCGAGGGCCTCGTCGTCTGCGAGAGCCCCGGCCTCGAGTACGACGCCCTCATCCTCCAGCGCGCCTACCGGGAGCTCCACGGGGGGTGAGCGCCCTCACTTTTTTCGGCTGGAATGGCGGGGAAAAAGGTGGACACCCCCCTCCTTCGCGGCCGCTCCACGCCCCCGCCCGGCGGGCGCCCGGAGCGCTTCCGACGAGAAAAACCGCGGAATTCGCCGTAATCGCCCGGAAAGGCCCGTAAGGCCCCGAACCGTCCCCTCTCTCTTTCG
>JBBTDR010000354.1:0-7011 GCA_038042665.1 Nitrospinota bacterium | reverse complement strand
TCAGCGGGAATCTACCCGCTTATCGGGTGTCCAACAAAACCCTGGGGCGGAGGACCCCCCCCCGGGGCCCACCCCGGGAGGACATGCCGAAAGTGGATCTTGGATAGGAAACCTCTCCCCAGATAAAGTTCATCTTACCACCGAACGCCCGCCGCGTGTTGGGATGAACGCGCCTTGGCCGAAACCAAACCAGGAGGATTGAGACGCTTTCGGGACCTTTTCGGCTTGGGATGGCATATGGAAAAGATTTCCTGCGCTCGGACCATCCCGCACCTGGCGGAATCAAGCGAAAGCATAAGGGGGGGGCCACCTACGGGGCTCCGCCACCGGGTAAATGCCCATAACCTTTTGTTTTTGAGTATATAACTGGCTATTGTGGGAAGATTGTTCGCGCTCCCCCCAACGCTGCTAGGGGCGTGGTCTCTCGTCCTCTCCCGGCGGGAAGGGAGGGGTGGGCCGCAGAACCGGCGAAACGGATGTATTGGGCATGGATTGATTCAGCGATGCGTACCCCCTGTGATAGGTCCAAAGGTCCGGTCCGGTTTTCTGTGGACAGGATAAGAGAGGTTTCGCATCATGGCGAGGGCGAAAACACCGCTTTGATTCTTGTTGCAGATGGGCTCGACTCATTCTCCCCGGCAATAAGGCGTCGGAGCTCTCCCTTCGTCGGCGTGGCGGCGGCCTCCGGCGGAATCATCTCCGTTTGGAAAAATCGATCCCGCTCGGCGGTTCCCGCGAAAAAGTGATTTCGCGCAAAACGGTGGAATGGGCGGGTCCGGGGCGGACCGGCCGAAACAAGTGGTGTGAGGGCGGTTTGGGCGCTCGGAGGCGGGGGGATGGCCACTCCGGACCGGGCGGCCATTTGATGCCAGGACGAGACCGCTGCATAATAGGCAAAATCGATCCCGAGATGCTTTTTGGGAGCTGGCCATGAGCGGGCATGCGCATCACGGGGGCAGCGAGCTTTCGGATGTGGAGCTTCGCGTGCGCGCGCTGGAATCCCTCCTGACGGAAAAAGGCCTGGTGGATCCCGACGCGCTGAACGAGATCATCGACACCTACGAGACCAAGGTCGGCCCGCGCAACGGGGCGAGGGTGGTCGCCCGGGCTTGGACCGACCCCGCCTACAAGAAGCGTCTGCTGGAGGAGCCACCTCCACCGCCGCCGAGCTCGGTTACCGGGGCCGGCAGGGCGAGACCCTCGTGGCGGTGGAGGACACCCCGGAGGTCCACAACTTGGTGGTCTGCACCCTCTGCTCCTGCTACCCGTGGCCCGTGCTCGGCCTCCCTCCCGTCTGGTACAAGTCCGCTCTCTACCGCTCCCGCGCGATGCTCGACCTGCGGGGGGTGTTGAAGGAGTTCGGGGTCACGATCGGGGGCGGCGTCGAGGTCCGCGTGTGGGACAGCACCTCCGAGGTGCGCTACTTGGTCCTCCCCGAGCGCCCGGCCGGGACCGGGGGCATGACGGAGGAGGAGCTCGCGGAGCTGGTCACCCGCGACTCCATGATCGGGACGGCCAAGGTCCAGGCACCGGGGGCGGGAGGAGCGGGCGCGTGAACGGCGTTCACGACATGGGCGGCATGCACGGCATGGGCCCCATCGTCCGGGAGGAGAACGAGCCGGTGTTCCACGCCGAGTGGGAACGGCGCATCTTCGCCCTCGTCCTCGCCATGGGCTCCTGGGGACGCTGGAACATCGACATGAACCGCCATTCGCGCGAGCGCATCCCGCCTGGCCGGTACCTTGAAGCCTGCTACTACGGGCGCTGGCTGTACGGCCTGGAGACCCTCCTGGTCGAGGAGGGCTTCCTGACGCGGGAGGAGATCGAGCGGCGTCTGAGCGAGCTGGCGGAGGAGCGGGGCTGATGCCGTTGCTCACCAGGGAGAGAGTGGCCGAGGTCCTCCGGCGGGGGGATGACTTCCGGGTGGATGAGGACATCGCCCCTCGCTTCCGGCCCGGCAACCGCGTGCGCGCCCGCAACATCCATCCCGCCGGGCACACCCGGCTCCCCCGCTACGCGCGGGGCAGGGAGGGCGTGGTCGAGCGGGACCACGGCGTCTTCATCTTCCCGGACGCCCACGCCCACGGGGAGGGGAAGAAGCCCCAGCATCTCTACTGCGTGCGCTTCGCGGCCCGCGAGTTGTGGGGTCCTGAGACTAACGAACGCGACTTCGTCTACATCGACATGTGGGACGACTATCTCGACCCTGCCTGAGTTGTCTCCGTGCCCTGGACCAGAGAACCCGGAAGATGCCCGAGCCCGCGGATCTGAGCGCCCTGCCGTCCATCCCCAGGCCGGTCTTCCGCGAGCCGCGGGAGGCGCAGGTGTTCTCCGTGACCCTGCTTCTGCATGGGCGGGGGTGCTTCACCTGGAAGGAGTGGACGGAGCGCCTGGGCGCCGAGATCCAGGCGGCCCAGGCGCGGGGGGATGCGGACTTGGGGGACACCTATTACCTTCATTGGCTGGCCGCCCTCGAGGGGATCCTGTGCGGGAAACGCGTCGTGACGGACGAAGTCCTGCGCCAGCGGAAGGCGGAGTGGAGCGCCGCCGCCCGGGCGACGCCCCACGGCCAGCCCATCGTGCTCCGGCGGGGCGGCCGCGGAACGCCATGACTTGCCCTTCCCTGGGCAGGTCAGCCCCGCGCATGCCCAGGGGCATCCATCCGGATCGGTGAGCGACAGGGGAGAGCGGCCGTATGGCGTGGAGGGAACCCATCAACCTGGAGGGCCGGGCCGCCTTCGTGACGGGCGGAAGCCGGGGGCTGGGCAAGGCCTGCGCGCTGGCGCTCGCGGAGGCGGGGGCGGACGTTGCGCTCGCCGCGACCGATGAGAGGACACTGAAGGCGTCCGCGGCCGCGGTGGAAAAGCTCGGCCGCCGCGCCATGGCGATTCCGCTGGACGTCACCGACCCGGCCGCGTCCCGCCGGGCGGTGGAGAGCGCCGCCCGTGAGCTGGGGCGGCTGGACTTCCTGGTCAACGCCGCGGGCATCTGCTTCCGCCTTTATCCGATGGAGACCTCCCCCGGGGAGTTCCACCGTACCCTGGCGGTCAACGTGAGCGGCACCTTTCATCTTTGCACCGCGGCCTTTCCATATTTGAGCGAGGAGAAGGTGCGCCAGGCCGGGGGAGGGAGCATCGTCAACTTCGGCTCGGTGGCGGGCCTGCGCGCGCGGCCGAACATCCTCGCCTACGCGGCGTCCAAGGCGGCTGTGCACAGCCTCACCCAGTCCCTCGCGGCGGATTGGACCCAATACGGCATCCGGGTGAACGCCATCATCCCCGGCCAGTTCGACACGGACATGGGCGCCCCCCTCCTGAGCGATCCGCAGGCGCTGGCGGCCTATCTCAAGCGCATCCCCGCCGGCCGCGTGGGCCAGCCCGAGGAGTTGGCACCCCTGATCGTCTTTCTGTGCTCTCGGCTATCTTCCTACATGACCGGGGCCCTCGTCGTCGCCGACGGCGGCTTGACCCTTCAGTAGGGGAGCGGAGGGAGCGCATGGGGGCCGGCTACCGCATCGGGGTCGACGTCGGCGGCACCTTCACCGATCTGATCGTGGCGGATGGGGGGGGGAGGCTCCTCTGCCTGGCCAAGGCGGCCTCCCAGCCGCGCTATCCGGAGCGGGGTGTCCTGGCCACCCTCGAGCGCGCCGCGGGCCGGCTGGGCGTCCGCGTGCCGGAGCTGCTCGGTGCCTGCGTCCGCTTCGTCCACGGCACCACGGTGGCGACCAACGCCCTCCTGACGCGCCGGGGAGCCAAGGTGGGCCTGCTGACCACGCGGGGGTTCCGCGACTCCCTCTCGTTCCGGCGCGGGTTCCGGGAGGATGTCTGGGACCATCGCGCCCCCAATCCCCCCGTCCTGGTCCCCCGCTACTTACGTCTTCCGGCGGGCGGGCGCATGGACCGGAACGGCAAGGAGGCATCCCCCCTCGTGGCCGAGGACGTGCGGGTGGCCGCGGAGGTCTTCTCCCGCGAGAGGGTGGAAGCCGTCGCCGTCTGCTTCTTCAACGCCTACCTCAACGGCGCGCACGAGGAGCAAGCCGCCGCCCTGCTGGAGAGGTGGCTCCCGGGCGTGCCCGTGGTGCTCTCCTCGCGCGTGGCGCCCGTCATGGGCGAGTACGAGCGCACCTCCACCGCGGCGGTGAACGCCTGCCTCGGGCCGGTTCTTTCCGAATATCTCACCCGCCTGGAGAGCGCCCTGCGCGGCCAAGGCTACGGGGGGCCCCTCCTGTTCGTCCAGAGCAACGGCGGGATGGCGACCGTGGCGCACAGCCGCTTCCTGCCGGCGGCGCTCGTCCTCTCGGGGCCGGCGGCTGGGGTGGCGGCCGGGCGGATCTACGGCGGGCTGTGCGGGGCGGAAGACGCCGTCTTCTTCGACATGGGGGGGACGAGCTGCGACGTCACCGTCCTGCGCGAGGGCCAGCCGGGGATGGTCGATCAGTCGGCGGTGGGGGGCTACCACGTCTCCTTGCCGGCGGTGGAGGTCCACACCATCGGCACCGGCGGGGGCACCATCGCCTGGGTGGATGCGGCTGGAGGGTTGCGCGTGGGTCCGGCGAGCGCCGGGGCGGAGCCCGGCCCGGCGAGCTACGGGAAAGGAGGGGAACAGCCCACCGTCACCGACGCCCACCTCCTCCTGGGCCGCTTGGACCCGCGCGGCCTGCTGGACGGGGAGCTTCCCCTCTCCCTCGAGAAGGCCCGCGGGGCCTTGCGGGGGCTGGCGGAGCCGCTCGGCCTCGGGGTGGAAGACGCCGCGGCCGGGGTGGTCCGGCTGGCCAACCGGCAGATGGCGGGCGCCGTCCAGACGATCTGCGCCCGCCACGGGGCCGATCCCCGCCGGATGGCCCTGGTGGCCGGAGGGGGGGCGGGGGGTCTCTCGGCCTCCGCCGTGGCCCGCATTTGCGGGATGCCCCGGGTGATCGTCCCCCGGGAGGCGGCGGCCTCCTGCGCGGTGGGGATGGTGGGCGGCGCGGTGCGCTACGACCGCCTGCGCAGCCGCCGCCTGCGGACCCAGGAGGTGAACGGGGGCCGCCTCCAGCAGGAGGTGGACGGGCTGCTCGCTGAGTTGCGCGCGGAGATCGCCCAGGCCGGGGAGAATCCGGGGAGGTTCGCGTTCGTCCCTTCGGTGGACATGCGGTATCCGGGCCAGTCCTGGCATCTGACGGTGGACCTTGGCGGCCCCCTTGGGGATGACGGGCCGAGGCATCTCACCGAGCGCTTCCATGCCCTCCATGAGTCCACCTACGGCCACCACCGGCCCGGCGAGCCGGTGGAGATCACTGGCTTCCGCGCCCGGGCCGAGGAGCCGGCGGAGCCCCTCCGCCTCGAGGGACCCGGGGCGGGGAGCGGCAATCCCGAGCCGGTTGGGCGGCGGAGGGTGTTCTTTGAAGCCGCCAGCGAGTGGCAGGAAGCGCCCGTTTTCCGGGGGATTGATCTAAAAGGGCCGATCGAGATTGCCGGCCCGGCAGTGGTGGAGGAGCCCACCACCACAGTGCTGGTCGAGCCCGGCGACGTGCTGACCCTCGGCGGGGGCAACGCCCTCGTCATCCGCTTGGGGAAGACGGCGGAGAGTGCCTCGGCCGGCCCGGAGGCTCTTTCCGGCCGGAGGCTGGACCCCGTCTCGGTGGCCATCCTCCAGCAGCGGCTGGATGTGGTGGCCCGGGAGATGGGGATCATCATGCAGCGCACCGCGCGCTCGACCATCTTCAGCGAGGCGCACGACTTCTCCTGCTTCATCACCTGCCCCGAGGGCCAGCTCGTCTCCCAGGCGGATGGCTTGCCGATCCACACCGGCAGCGGGGGTTTCGCCGTGCGCGGCATCCTCGATGCCTTCAGGGGCACCATGGCGCCGGGGGATTTGTACCTGCTCAACGATCCCTACATCGGCGGAGGAAATCATCTGCCCGACTGGACGGTGATCGCGCCCGTCTACGCCGGGGGCGGGTTGTGCGGCTTCGTCTGCAACCGCGCGCACCAGGTGGACGTGGGTGGCGGCGTCATCGGCACCTACAACTCCGAGGCCACCGAGATCTTCCATGAGGGTTTCCGCATCCCCCCCCTCCTCATCGCCGAGCGCGGCCAGCGGCGGGAGGACGTGATCCGGCTCATCCTGGCCAACACCCGGGCCCCAGAGGTCATCAGCCACGATTTCTCCGCCATGATCGGCAGCACCCGCATCGGGAGCCGGCGGCTGGAGGAGATCGCGCGGGAGATGGGGGTGGAGGCTCTCCTGGCCGGGTTCCAGGGGATCCTCGATCACGCCGAGGCCCTCATGCGCGCCGAACTGGCCGGGATCCCCGACGGGGTTTACACCGCGACCGAGGTGATGAACACCGACTGCTTCGGCCCGGCGGAGGTCCCCATCCGCCTCACGCTGACCAAGAAGGGCACCGGCCTGGTCGCCGATTTCACGGGCACCTCGCCCCAGATCAAGGGCTACAAGAACTCCCCCATCGCCAACACCTGCTCGGCCCTCTACGTCGGCCTCTCCTCGCTGGTGGACCCCCACATCCCCCACAACGAGGGGACCTACCGGCCCGTGCACCTCATCGCGCCCGCCGGGACGGTGGTGAACGCGAGCTTCCCGGCCCCCGTGACCCTCTGCACCGTCTTCCCGGCGCACGAGATTGTCCAGTGCGTGTGGAAGGCCCTGGCCGAGGCGGTGCCGCACCGCGTCTCGGCGGCCTGGGCGAAGACGGCCTATCCCGTCACGGCGGGCTTCGACCCGCGGGGGGAGTTCTTCGTCATCTACCATTGGGGGGGCGGGCCGGGCACTGGCGCCGTACATGGGCGGGACGGGCTGGACCTGAGCGGCAACATGCCCACCCTCGGCGCCCTCACGGTGCCGAACCTGGAGCATTACGAGCAGGTCTATCCCATCCGCTTCCTGCGGCAGGAGATTCGCACCGACGGGGGCGGGCCGGGGCGGTGGCGCGGGGGGGCGGGGGTGATCTACGAGGCTGACCTGCTCGCGCCGGTCTCGTGCTCGACGCGCGGCGAGTCGTGCCGGACGGTC
>JBBTDR010000353.1:0-2703 GCA_038042665.1 Nitrospinota bacterium | reverse complement strand
GCTCTTGGTGACGTCGCTGGCCATAACTTTTCCCTTGAGTGCCGGGTTGCCGAGGATGTCGTCGTAGGAGGTGATGTTGACCCCCTCCATGCCCGGGCAGGCCGTGTTCCAGACGGGCTGGAAGGTGTAGGAGTAGGGGGAGATGAAAAGGGGGTACTGGGTGAAGATCCCCGCCTTCTTCCAGTTCTCCTCGTGGTTCTTCCACTGGCCGCTGTCGAGCGGGAGGAAGGCCCCCTCCTTGGCCGCCCCGGCGAAGAAGCCGGGCGAGGCGACCGAGACGACGTCGAAGCTGAACTTGCCCGCCTTGATCTCCTGCCGCGCCATGGACACGGTGGGCCCCGTGCCCTTGAGGACGTGGTTCACCTTGAAGCCGCCGCCCAGGCCGTAGTGCTTGATGAACGCCGGCCCCAGGCGCCGCATCGTGTCGTCCTTCCAGGAAGTCTCTAGGAAGATGACGCCGCCTTCCTTCTTCGCCAAGGGGATGAGCTTCTGCTCCTGGGGGGTGATCTCGGTCGCGCCCAGGGCGGGCGCGGCGGACGCTGCGAGAAAGGCCAGAGCAACGAGCAGTGCACGGCTACCCGAACTCCATCTCATGGTGCGCTCCTTTGTCCGCGTTCCCGGGGGTTCCATCAGATGCACGTTCCGCCTAGCGGCCCCTGGGGGCCAGGGGATACATCCTCTGACAGCGATGAGGCCAATATGGCATTGCGCCGGGCTTCGCGCAATTCGGGGGGTGGGGTTCTCTCCCGGGGAACGCCCATCCCCCCTCCCGGGCCGGGGAGGAGGGATGGGGAGCACCCGGATTCCGGGCCTAATTCCCCATGAAGGGCTGGAGCTTCGCCATGGTGAGCTTGTCGGCCTGGCCGCTGACCTTGAGGCCGTTCTTCTTCTGGAAGGTGCGCAGGGCGGCCCGGGTCTTGCGGCCCATCTTGCCGTCGGCCGGGCCGGGGTCCTCGCCCGCCTTCTTCAGGGCCGCCTGAAGGGCCATGACCTCGGGGGCGCCCGCCTTCTTCTCGGCCGCCTTGGCCGGCGCCTTCTTCGCGGGGGCGGGCTTCTCGGCCGCGGCGGGCGGCGCGGGCTTGGGTTGCTCCTGGGCCCAGGCCGGGGCGGCGAGCGCGGCGGCGAAGGCCAGGGTCACGATGAGGGACATCCGCTTGCGGGTCTGGTGGCGCATGTCAGCTAGAGTCTCCGTGGACGGCGGGTGAGGTGGTCTGCTGCGGTGCGGAAGCAACCGGCGGATGGGGACGGGGGCTCCCCGGCGGGGGGCGCTCGGAATCGGGAGCGCACCCGGGGAAAAGGCGGGGATTGGATGCCGACAACATGGAGACAAGTGCTCCGGGCGGAGGTCCTTGCGGGCGATCCGCCTCCCGGGGCTTCGGCGGGCCCGCGCGAGGCGCTGCGCCCTCCATTCTACTCCAACGCGCGGCCGATTGCGCTGGAAAAAACATCCTTGAATCGGGGCCGGGCCGCATTTCGGACCACGCGCCATCCCGGACTCATGCGAAGCGAGGGCCGGCCCCCCTCGCGGGTTCACGCGCACGCTCGGCCGCCAGCTGGGGGCGGGCTCCGATTCCCCGCCCCGCGTCCTCGCGCGCCGGGCCCGCCACCGGCTGGCCCCGGTACTCCCCCCGCCCGGTCCCTGGCCGGCCGGCGGGGGGGGCAGCTCCCCGGGCCGCGGGCGGACCCCATCGCCCTCCTGCCTGCCCGGCGGGGGGCAGGGTCCGGAATCGGGGCGGATGCTTTTCTGGGGGGAAATCCGGGTTTGGCCGGCGCCCCTGGCCAAAAACCTTGCAATGCGGTCAGGGGGCGTCTATATTCAAGACGAGTGAGTCCTGTTTTAGGAGGCCCCTCGATGCTCCCTGGCGACCCGAAGACCGTTGGGCTGACGTGCCCCTTCCGGGATGATTCCGAAGAGGAAGGGGTCCTCTGCTTCGACCCCTGGCTGGATGAGTATGGGAAGCCGCCCGAGCACATCATCGAGGGCTGGTGCAACAGCAACTACCTCGAGTGCCCGATCTACGTGTCCTTCCAGCGGACCATGGCCCTCCGGGTCGATAGCCATCTGGCCTGACCGCCCCCGCCGTCGGCGCCCCTCGCCGCGCAGAACGCAGCCGAAAGGCCAGAACATTCGGCATTGACAGCCCACCCTCATAGGCACCGCTAGTCCTCCGCCAGCAGGCGGGCCGGGCGCTTGACCCCCGCGGGCGCCTTCTTCTCTGGCGCCATGGGAGCGCGCGGCCCGCTCGCCTCGGGTTTCCCCTGGGCATCCGCCCAGCCGGTGAGGGAGAGCACGGCGGCGAAAGCGCACATCATGGCGAGGGAAATCGTCTTGCGGAACGGATTGCTCTTGTCGGGTGCCATCTCCATGGATGGGTGACCTGGATATGCCGCTGTTCATAGGGCGCGGACGACCCCAGAGGGAAGGACCCCTGGCGGAGCGCGTTCGGGGTCGCTCCGGGGCGCGGAATGCTCCCGGGGGAGGAAAGAAAACGCCGCCAATGGCATGAGGATTCGTCTCCGGGGCGGAGTTCCTCGCGCGGGCCGCCGTCCTCGACGGGTATTGGCCGACCCTGAGGCGGTCTATCGGACCCGATTCTACTCCAATCCGTGTCCTGATGTGCGGGGGAAACGCTTGTTTCATCCGAAATCGGAGTAAGGCTACCATCGGGGCGCAGGGGAGAGCGCGCAAGCCGCCGCGCGCGC